>NZ_VWPG01000010.1:0-86168 GCF_009829695.1 Actinomyces sp. zg296 | reverse complement strand
TGATAGACGTCCCGGTGGTCATAGCGGGGGTGCCACGCCCGGCTCCCTTTCCGAACCCGGAAGCTAAGACCCCCAGCGCCGATGGTACTGTCCCTGCCAGGGGGCGGGAGAGTAGGACACCGCCGGGCATACACATGATGGTGGTGGGCCCTGTTCTGGGTTGCTCCACGCGTCCTAAGGGGTGTTGTATCGCTGAGCGGTGCGGCAGGTCTTGAAGGGGGTGTGTTGAGCGCTAGGACAGGACCCACCACCCTTTTTCTTGCTTCTGGTGCCCCCCACCCCCGGGGGTCCCCGGGCCTGCGTCTGCGCGCCCGGGGGCGGGCGAGGACCCCTTTTAGGGGGGGGGGCGGGGGTCCCGGCGGTGGGGGGGGCTGGGGCCCCCCTTTTTTTTGTTGCCCCGCTTTGCTTCCTCGCGTCTGGCAAGAGGGTTCAGGTAGTGGTCGGTACCCCGCCCACCACCCGGGGGTTCCAGGCGGGAGCCTGGGCCCGGGGATACCGCCTCACCCCCGGGGATACCGCCTGGCCCCGGGGATACCGTCTCGGCCCGGCGTTGCGGTCTCGGCCTCCAGATACCGTCTCGGCCCGGCGTTGCGCCCTCATTCTCGCAGTTTGAGGCCGTATCTGCGGGGGTGAGACGGTATCCCGGGGGTGAGACGGTATCCCGGGGGTGAGACGGTATCCCGGGGGTGAGACGGTATCCCGGGGGTGGGGCGGTTTGTGTGGGGTGGGGCGGTATCCCGGGGGGCGGTACCCCGGGGTCGGGCCTGGCTCGTGCTGGCCCGCGCCTCGCCCGCGCGTCCGCGCTCCCACGCACGATCCCACCCGCACACGCGCCCTTCCCGCGCCCGCGCCCTTCGCGGACCCACGCGCGCCCACATGCCCCCACCCCGCAGCAGCCAACGACGCTGCCGCACGATCCCGCCCACATTCGACGGGCGAGATGGCTCAGGCGACGGGGCTCGGGGCCCGGGCCCCTCCCTTTTTTGTTGCCCCGCTTCGTCACCCCGCGCCCGGCAAGAGGGCCTAAAGAGTGGCCGGCACCCCGCCCACCACCCGCGGCGTGTTTGAGGGCTTTTTCCCGTGGGTGAGCATGAGGCTGCCGGGCCTGGCTTGGGGGCGCATCTCACCCATCCCGCATGCGCGGCACGCCACGCGCCCTGAGTAGGCTTGCGCCAGAAGGACTGCGGGGTTCCCCGGCAGTCAGCCACAGGAAGAAGGACCATGGCTCACGACAGGGCGTATCACAGGAACGAAGGCGGGCACCGATCAGGCGGTGCGCGTGGCGACCGCCATGGCTTCGGAGCCCGGGGTGGCGACCGCTTCGACGGCGGGCGCCAGCAGCGCCGCTCCTACCGGTCCGATGAGCGCTCAGGGAGTTACCGCGATGGCGGCCACGGGGACGGCTCCGAGCGCCGATCCTCCTACCGCTCCGGCGATGATCGCCGGGACGGGCGGCGGGGCTCGTACCGCTCAGGTGAGGACCGCTACGGTGACGGGGGCTATCGTGATGGTGGGCGGGGCTCGTACCGCTCAGGTGAGGACCGCTACCGTGACGGGGGCTACCGCGATCGCGGCTATGGCGAGCGCCCGGAGCGTGGGGACCGCTCGGATCGCCGCCCTCACCGCTTCGGCGATGATCGCCGGGCGGGGGCCGGGGGTTCTCGTGACGGGCGTTTCGGGGGCGACCGCCGCTACGGCCGCCCCGTAGCGGGCGGCGCTCGCGCCCCCCAGCGCAACAGGGTCCCTGAGCCCCGCGTTCCCGACGACGTCCAGCCGGCGCAGCTCGACGCCTCCGCGAGGCGCGAGTTGCGGGCACTCGGGCGGGCGAACGCTGAGAACGTGGCCAAGCACCTGGTGATGGTTCAGCGCCTTCTCGACACCGACCCCGCCGCGGCCTACGAGCACGCCCGCTACGCCGCCTCCCACGCGGGCAGGATCGCCGTGGTCCGCGAGGCGGCGGGTATCGCCGCCTACCTCTCCGAGCACTTCTCCGACGCCCTGCGCGACATCCGCGCCGCGCGCCGGCTCTCCGGCCTCGACCTCCACCGCGCCATCGAGGCCGACTGCGAGCGGGCCCTCGGTCGCTACAACCAGGCCCTCAAGGCAGCCGCGGAGGCCGACCCCAAGCAACTCGACGACGTCGAGGAGGCCGAGATCGCCATGGTCGTCTCCGGCGTGCGCCACGAGATGGGTCAGGACGAGCTCGGACTCGTCGTCGTCGAGGACGCGATCCGCCTCTTCCGTGGGGACCGGGAGACCCTGCGCCGGCTCCACTCCGTACGAGCCGACCGCCTCGAGGACCTCGGGCGCGGCCCGGAGGCCGACGCCATTCGCGAGCGCATCGGCGAGGCCCCCGAGGCCGCCGAGCCGGACGTTGAGGTCTACGACGTCGAGGAAGAGTTCGAGGAGGAGCGCGCGGCCCAGGCCGCCGCGACCGACGAGCCCGAGTCGGCCGATCGCTCCGAGCAGGAGGAGAGCCTCGCCGAGGCCCCCACCGATGACATCGATGCCACCGAGGCCTCAGATCCCGGCGACGTCGTCGATCGCGCCAGTGAGCGCGCCCCCGAGGGCCTCAGCGCCCCCCGTGGCGCCGACGCCATTGAGGACGAGCTCATCGAGCACCTCCAGTCCCACGGCATCCCCGCCGACGCGGGCACTTGCGCGGCTCAGGACTCCGACGGCGCCCACGGCGAGGAGGCGCAGGCATGAGCCCCGCACCCCTGCCCCCGGGACTTCTGGGGAGCGCCTCCCCCCTGGCCAGCGCCTACGACGGCGCCCTGCTCGACCTCGACGGCGTCTGCTTCGCCGGCGCGGCCCGTGTCCCGCACGCCGCCGACTCCGTCAACGCGGCCCGGGCCGCGGGCATGCGCCTCAGTTTCGTCACCAACAACGCCTCGCGGGCCCCGCGCGCCGTTGTCGACAAGTTGCGCGCCAATGACATCCAGGCCGAGCCCGGCGAGGTCTTCAGCGCCGCCATGGACGCGGCCGTCATGCTCACCGAGCGCCTCGCCCCGGGCTCGCTGTGCCTCGTCGTCGGTGGCGACGGCGTGCGCCAGGCTCTCCTCGATGAGGGCTTCACCCTCACCGACACCGCCGCGGACCGCCCGGCCGCCGTCGTCCAGGGCTGGGACCCCGCCGTCGACTGGGCCATGCTCTCCGAGGGCCTCTACGCGATCACGGCCGGGGCCCTGCACGTGGCCACCAACCTCGATGCCACCCTGCCCACCGAGCGCGGCTTCGCCCTGGGCAACGGCAGCCTCGTGGCGGCCATCGCCCACGCCTCCGGCAAGGAGGCCTTGGCCGGAGGCAAGCCCTTCCCCGGCATCTACGAGCGCGCCCTGGCCCGCAGCGGCGCCACGCGCCCCATCGCCGTGGGGGACCGGCTCAACACCGACCACGTCGGGGCCCGCTCCGCGGGCATCCCCGGTCTTCACGTGCTCACCGGGGTGAACACCGCCCGCGACGTCATCCTGGCCGACCCCGCCGAGCGCCCCGCCTTCCTCCACACCGATCTGCGCGGCCTCATCGAGGCCCACCCCGAGCCCATGCGCGACGGGGCCTGGTGGGGCGTCGGCCGGGAGCGCGCCCGCGTGAGCGGCGATCGCCTCGAGCTCGCCGGGGCCGGCCCCCTCCAGAGCCCTATCACCGTGACCCTCGACGCCTACCGCGCGCTCGCCGCCGCCGCCTGGGCCAGCGCCGACGGCTCCCAGGCGGGCGCCCAGGCGCTCAGCCTCCCCGAGATCACTGTCGCGGCCTGAACGGGTATCCCAGATGAGCACTGAGCACGCGCCAGGCCCCGTCCATGGGCCCAGCGGGGCGATCCCCGCCGCACCACTGCCTGCCCCTCCCCGCGAGCAGCGCCTCGCCGCGGCCTCCCAGGAGGGCGCCGGCGTCGCCGAGCGGCTCGGCGCGCTCGCCGAGGAGCCGCTGGAGGCGCGGGCCCAGGGGCTGGCGGACCTCGCCGAGGACCTCCGCTCCGCCCTGCGTCTGGCCGAGGGCTGAGGCGGCCCATGGCACGGCTCATCCGCATCGACTCCGAGCTCGTTCGGCGCGGCGCCGCCCGCTCGCGCGCCCATGCCGCACAGCTCATCACCGACGGCCGCGTCACCCTCGACGGCGCCATCGTCACCAAGCCCGCCCGCCAGGTCGACCCAGCGCAGGCCATCGAGGTCATCACCCCCAGCGGGGACGACTACGTCTCCCGGGGCGCCCACAAACTCGCCGGGGCGCTCGACGCCCTGGGGGCCAGGGGCCTCGCCCCGGTGGTGGAGGGGCGCCGGTGCCTGGATGCCGGAGCCTCCACCGGCGGCTTCACGGACGTGCTCCTTCGGCGCGGCGCGGCCAGCGTCGTCGCCGTCGACGTCGGCTACGGCCAGCTCGCCTGGTCCCTCCAATCCGACCCCCGCGTGCGGGTCCTAGACCGCACGAACGTGCGCACCCTCGACCCCGCCGCCGTCGCCCCAGCGCCCGGGCTCGTGGTGGGCGACCTGTCCTTCATCTCCCTGACCCTCGTCCTGGAACCCCTCCTGCGGGCCGCCGCCCACGACGCCGACCTGCTCCTCATGGTCAAGCCCCAGTTCGAGATCGGCAAGGACAGGCTCGGGCACGGGGGAGTGGTCCGGGATCCCGAGTTGCGCCTCGAGACGATCCTCACCGTCGCCGAGCGCGCCCACAGCCTGGGGCTCGGCATCGACGCCATCACCGCCTCGCCCCTGCCGGGCCCCTCGGGCAACGTCGAGTACTTTCTGTCCATGCGCGCCGGCGGTGCCGGGATCGGCGAGGACCTGACCGGCGAAGACCTGATCGCCGAGGCCGGGCGCGCCGTCGCCGAGGGCCCCGATGGCAAGGGCTCCAGACGAGGGAGGACGACCAGCCGATGAACGCACCGACAGCCCCGGACCGGCGGCGCGACCACGGGATCGCGCGCGTCATGGTGGTTAGGCGCGACGTCAACGACCAGCCCGTGCCGCCCGGGCAGCGGCGCTCCGCCTCCACGGCCACGGTTGGGGCGCGCGCCGAGGCCGCCCTGCGCGATCACGGCGTGGAGTCCGTCGACCACCGCTTCTCAGGCGACATCGACCTCGTCCTCGTGCTGGGCGGCGATGGCACCATCCTGCGCGCCAGTCAGATCGCCCGCGACAAGGACGTGCCCCTCATGGGCATCAACACCGGGCACGTCGGCTTCCTCGCCGAGGCGGATCCCGACGCCGTTGAGCACGTCGTCGCCGCGCTCGTCGCCGGGCGGTACACCGTCGAGGAGCGCATGACCCTAGAGGTGACCGTGGAGAGCCCCGAGGGGGCCATCCAGCACGGTTGGGCGCTTAACGAGGCCGCCCTGGAGAAGCGCGACCGCGCGCGCATGCTCGAGCTGGCCGTCGGCGTCGATGGGCAGGCCGTCTCCTCCTTCGGCTGCGACGGCCTGGTCATCTCGACTCCCACCGGCTCGACCGCCTACGCCTTCTCCCTGGGCGGGCCCATCATCTGGCCCGAGGTCGAGGCCCTCCTCCTGATCCCCATGGCCGCCCACGCCCTGTTCACCCGTCCCCTCGTCGTGGCGCCGTCCTCCTGCCTGGAGGTCGTCGTCGACTCCACAGGCTTCGACGGCGCCGAGATCTGGTGCGATGGGCGCCGCAGCCTCGACGTCGTCGCGGGCAGCCGCATCCGCGTCACCCGCGCGGAGCGCCCCGTGCGCCTGGCGCGGCTCAACAACGCCCCCTTCTCCCGCCGGCTCGTGCGCAAATTCGATCTGCCCGTGCAAGGATGGCGGGCGGCCAGCGAGAACGGGCTGGGCCGTTGATCGAGTCGCTGAGCATCGAGGACCTGGGGATCATCGAATCCGCTGAGCTGCGCTTCGGCCCCGGCCTGACCGCGCTGACCGGTGAGACCGGCGCCGGCAAGACCATGGTGCTCACCTCCCTGGGACTGCTCCTGGGCCAGCGCGCCGAGGCCGCTGTCGTGCGCGCCGGCGCCCAGCGGGCCCTCGTCGAGGGTGCCTTCCTCATCGACCCCGATTCGCCGGCCGGCCGCCGCGCCGCCGAGGCCGGCGCCGAGCTCGACGACGACCTGCTCATCGCCACGCGCGCCGTACCCGCCGAGGGCCGCTCACGAGCCCACCTCGGGGGGCGCTCGGTGCCCTCATCCGTCCTGGGCGAGGTCGGGGCGCGGCTCGTGGCCGTCCACGGGCAGGCCGATCAGCTGCGCCTGCGCTCCGCCGCCGCCCAGCGCGCCGCCCTGGACTCCCTCGGCGGGGCCGAGCACGCCGCCCTGTGCCGGCGCTACGCCCACGCCTACCGGCGGCGGGCGCGCGCCGCCGAGGAATTGGCGCAGTGGCAGGCCGGATCCCAGGCGCGCGCTGAGGAGGCCGCCCGCCTGCGCGCCTGGCTGGAGGCCATCGAGGCCGCCGACCCCGCCCCCGGGGAGGATGGCGCCCTGGAGGCCGAGGCCAGCCGCCTGGAGCACGCCGAGGACCTGCGCCTGGCCGCGACCGCCGCGGCCGCCGCCCTGAGCGCCGACGCCGATCCGGCCGCGGGCGGCTCGGAGGCTGTCGACGCCGCCTCCCTCATCGCGGCCGCCGGGCGCGCCCTGGCCGGCGTCGACGGCCTCGACCCCGCCCTGACCGAGCTCGCGGCCAGGATCCGCCAGCTCGGCATCCTCAGCGCTGACATCGGTGCCGACCTGGGCTCCTACCTCTCCGCCCTCGATGCCGACCCAGCGCGCCTGGCCTGGGTCAACCAGCGCCGCGCCGAGTTGACTCGCCTGTGCCGTGAGACCGGTGGTGCCGAGGAGCGGATCGACGGCGTCGACGCCCTCCTGGAGTGGGGCCGCAGCGCCGCCGACCGCCTCGCCCGCATCGACGGGCCCTCCGACGGCGCCGAGGGGCTCAAGCAGGCGCTCACGCGGGCCCAGGCCGAGCTCGACTCGACCGCCACCGAGCTGAGCGCCGCCCGGGCCGCGCTGGCCGAGCGCCTCCAGGAATCCGTCACCGTCGAGCTCGAGGGCCTGCGGATGAGCGGGGCCAGGCTCGTCGTCGGCCTCGAAGCGCTCGACGAGCCCGGGCCCACCGGCGCCGAGGCGGTCTCCCTGCTGCTGGCGCCGCATCCCGGCGCGACCCCCATGCCGCTGGGCAAGGGAGCCTCCGGTGGAGAGCTCTCCCGGATCATGCTGGCCCTGGAGGTCGTCCTGGCCGACGCCACCAGGATCGAGCCCGCCCCCGGCGCGCGGGACGGCGGCGCGGCACCGTATCGGGAGCACGCCCGCGCCTTCGTGTTCGACGAGATCGACGCCGGCGTCGGCGGGAAGGCCGCGCGCGAGATCGGGCGGCGACTGGCCCGACTGGCCCGCGGCCACCAGGTCATCGTCGTCACTCACCTGGCGCAGGTGGCCGCCTGGGCCGACACCCACCTCGTCGTCCACAAGGAGACCCCGGCAGGCGGCGGCGCCCCGGACGGCGATCACCCCGGCGACAGGACGAGGACCACGCGCACGCGGGTCACCCGGGTCACAGGGGCTGACCGCGAGCGCGAGTTGGCGCGGATGCTGTCCGGCCACGACGATTCCGAGGCGGCCCTGCGGCACGCCGCGGAACTCCTGGCAGAGGCCTCCATGGCAGAATCGAGCGCGTGAGGTTCCCGTTCCACAAGCACTCCTCCCCGGACGGCCAGCCAGTCGGCGTCGTCCGCGTCGATGCCCGCACCAAGGACCTGGTTAAGCGCCTCAACCCTGGCGACATCGCCGTCATCGACCACTCGGACCTGGACCGGGTGGCCGCCGAGTCCCTCGTGGAGAAGCGGCCCGCCGCAGTGCTTAACGCCGCGCCGTCCGTCTCCGGCCGATACCCGAACCTCGGGCCCGGGATCCTCGTGGACGCCGGGATCCCCCTCGTCGATGGCCTGGGCGCTGACATCATGCGGCTGCGCGAGGGCGATCGGATCACCGTCACCGACGGCGCGGTGCGCCTCGAGGGCGAGGAGGCGATCGTCGCCGAGGGGACCGTGCAGACGCCCGCGAGCGTGGAGGCCTCCATGGAGGCGGCCAAGGAGGGCCTGGCCGTCCAGCTCGAGGCCTTCGCCGGCAACACCATGGAGTACATGAAGCGCGAGCGCGACCTGCTGCTCAACGGGATCGGCATGCCCGAGATCCGCACCTCCATGGCGGGCAAGCACGTGCTGGTCGTCGTGCGCGGCTACTCCTACAAGGAGGACCTTAAGGCCCTGCGCGCCTACATCCGCGACTGCAAGCCCGTCATCATCGGCGTCGACGGCGGGGCCGATGCCGTCATCGAGGCCGGGTTCAAGCCGACCATGATCGTGGGCGACATGGACTCCGTCTCGGACAAGGCGCTGCGCAGCGGCGCGGAGATCGTCGTCCACGCCTACCGCGATGGGCGCGCCCCCGGCCTCGCCCGAGTGGAGGCCCTCGGCGTCGACCACGTGGTGTTCTCGGCCACGGGCACCAGCGAGGACATCGCCATGCTCATGGCCGATGAGGCCGACGCCGAGCTCATCGTCGCCCTGGGCACCCACGCCACCCTCCTGGAGTTCCTCGATAAGGGCAGGGCCGGCATGTCCTCCACCTTCCTGACCCGTCTCAAGGTCGGAGGACGCCTCATCGACGCCAAAGGCGTCTCACGGCTCTACCGCACCCGCATCTCCAGCTGGCACCTGTTCTTCCTGGCCCTCGCGGGGCTGCTCGCCCTGTGGGCGGCGCTCCAGTCCACCCCCGCCGGTCAGACCTTCCTTGGCCTCTTCGGCGCCACCTGGGATGATTTCATCAACTTCCTGAGGTCTCTCGTGGGCCTGTCCCCGGCAACCCCGTCCCTGTGACGATCCGCGACCCGCGCAATCCGTCGATGCACGCAAGGAACGCAACATGATCGACTTCCGCTACCACCTGGTCTCCCTCATCTCGGTCTTCCTCGCCCTGGCCGTCGGGATCGTCCTGGGCGCGGGACCCCTGCAGAACTCGCTGGGCGACGCCCTGCACAACCAGGTGGAGTCGCTGCGCGAGGACCGCAATGCCACGCACGCCCAGCTGGAGACCGCCTCGGCGGCTCTCAACGATCGCGACGCCTACATCACCGCCGCCGCGGCTTCCTACCTGCCTGGAACGCTGAGCGGCCGCAGCGTCGCCATCGTGGCGCTGCCCGACGCCCAGGACGAGGATGTCCAGCTCGTCACCTCCCAGATCGAGGCCGCGGGCGGCAAGACCACCGGGCGCGTGACCCTGACCTCGGTGTGGACAGATCCCAGCCGGGAGTCATTCCGCTCGGCCTACTCGGGCCAGTTCGCCGGCAACCTGGGCCAGGCCGTGTCCAAGGACCCCAACGGGATCCTGGGCGAGGGCCTGGCCAAGGCCCTGACCACGGACGACTCCAGCGCCACCGCGCTGCGCGACCTGCTCACCGCCTCGGACACGCCCCTCATGACCGTCAACTCCCAGCTCATGACCAAGGCCGACGCCGTAGTGGTCGTGGGGCCGCGCTCGGCCCAGGCCGGCGCCGCGGGCGCCACCCCGACTCCCGGCGCCGATGCCACCGGCACGGCCTGGGCGGCGGCGCTCACCGGCGTGGCCGCGGGAGGGCCCGCCGTCATCGTCGGAGGGGCCGACGACGAGCGCGACATCGTCGCCGTCATGCGCGAGAAGAAGGCCAAGGCGACCACGATCGACTCCGTGGGCCAGGCGAGCGCCGCCGTCTCCGCGCCGCTGGCCATCGCCGCCGTCCTAGGCGGGACGCGAGGCTCCTACGGCTTCGATGACGGTGCCGACGCCGTCATGCCCCCCATCCCCTCCAAGGGCTGAGCCGCGGGGCATTGACCGCCCTGGCCGCCCTGAGGCCACCCGGGACCCGTCAATGCGCCAGCGGCGCGCCCCGCGGCCGGTAGCCTGGGCCCATGACCGCCGCACCGCCCCCGAGAGGCAGCCGCCGCCCGAGCCGCCCTCGCGGCGAGGCCTCGCCCGCCCGCCAGGCGATCGCCGCCGCGACGAGCGGCCTCGCCTGGAGCGCCGGGGCCTCCGCGCTCCTGCGAGCCCTGCCCAGGTGCAGGCGGCTTGAGCGCCCCAACTACCAAGGGCGCACGGTCTCACTGCGAGGAGGCATCGCCACCGCCATCGGCGCCACCGCGGCGGCCGGGCGCGCGGGCGCGCTCGCCCGGCCGAGCGCGCTCACCGCCCGCTCCGGCGCGGCCGCCGTCATCGCCGCCTCCGCCGGAGGAGCCGCCGGGCTCATCGACGATCTCGACGCCGGCGCCCACGACGGCCAGGCCCCCGCCAAGGGCCTGGCCGGCCACCTCGGCGCCCTCTGGAGGGGGCGCGTCACCACGGGCGCCCTCAAGATCGCCATCATCGGCTCCGGCGCGCTCATCAGCGGCGCCCTCCTCGCCAGGCGCCGGGCCCCGGCCGCCCGGCCGCGCGCGCTCGTCGCCGACACCGCGGTTAGCGCCACCGTCATCGGCGCCTGGGCCAACGTCCACAACCTCCTCGACCTGCGCCCCGGGCGCGCCCTCAAGGCCAGCGCGCTCATCTCGGCCCCCCTCCTCGCCTGGCCCGGCCAGGCGGCGGCCCCCACCCGCGCCCTGGCCGCCAGCGCCCTCGGGGTCGCCGCCGCATCCGCGCCCGAGGACCTCGGCGAGCGCACCATGCTCGGCGACACCGGTGCCAACTCCCTCGGCGCCCTGGTCGGCGCCGCCCTCGCCGCCGCCCCCTCGCGAGCCTTCCGCCATGGGGCGGCGGTCACCGGCGTCGCCCTCATCCTGGCCAGCGAGCGCGTGTCCTTCTCACACGTCATCGACTCCACCCCGGCCCTGGCCGCGCTGGACGCCCTGGGGCGCCGGAACCGATGACGGACGGGGCAGCCGCTGACGCGCGCGCCGAGGGCGAGGACGCCGGGGCGCGGCGAGGCCTGGCGGGCGTCGTCGGCGGCGTCGCGGGACTCACCCTCATCTCCCGCGCGCTCGGATTCCTGCGCTGGATCGCGCAGGCCGCGACCGTCGGCACAGGCGCCGTCGCCGGGGCGTACGCCACCGCCAACCAGGTCCCCAACGTCCTGTACGAGGTCGTCGTCGGCGGGGCCCTGGCCGCCACCATCGTCCCCCTCCTGGCCAGCGCCATCATGGCAGGCGACCGCGAGGCGGTCTCCCGAACCGCCTCCGCGATGCTCAGCATCGTCCTGGCCATCCTCGTGCCCCTGGGCATCCTCCTCGCCGTCCTCGCCGACCCCATCGCCGCGCTCTTCCCCACCTCAGCCGACGCCGACCCCGCCTTCCAAACGCGACTCGTCGCCGACTTCCTGCGCATGTTCGCCCTCCAAGTGCCGCTCTACGGCATCGGCGTCGTCCTGACCGGCGTCCTCCAGGCGCACCGGCGCTTCGCCTGGCCCGCCATCACCCCGATCCTGTCGAGCCTCGTCGTCATGGCCGCCTACGCCCTCTACGGGGCCATCACCCCCGAGGGGGCGGGCCAGTGGACGTGCAGCGCCGACTCGGCTGGGCTGCTCGTCCTCGGCTGGGGGACCACGCTGGGCGTGGCCGCCCTCAGCCTCCCCCTCCTCATCCCCGCCTCCCGCCTCGACATCGACCTGCGGCCCACACTCCGCCTCGACGCCGCCACCCGCCGGCGCGCCTGGAGCCTGGCCACCGCCGGCATCACCGCGCTGGTCGCCCAGCAGGCCTTCATGCTCCTGGTGCCCATCCTCGCCCGCTCCGGGGGAGTCAGCGGCACCATTGCCGTCTACCAGTACACACAGGCCATCTGGGTGCTGCCTTACGCCGTGCTCGTCGTTCCCGTCGCCACCGTCCTGTACCCGAGGATCGCGGGGCTGCTCGGCGAGGAGGCCGCCCGCCCACCGGGCCCGGCCCCCGCCCGGGCCGAGGCGAGCGCGCCGGGCAGGCACGCGCGGAGCCGGCGTGAGGAGGCCCTGGGGCTGTGCGGTGACTCCACCGCCCTGGTCACCAGCGTCTCCCTGGCCGGCATGGCGATGCTCCTGGCGGCGAGCACCGGGGCCGAGGCGTTCTTCGCGCTCCTGACCGACGACGTGCGAGGGATGTCCGCCGCCCTGGTCTGCCTCGCCCCCGGCATCGTCGGCTTCGGCCTCATCCACCAGGTCACTCGCGTCCTCTTCGCCGCTGGTGGCGCGCGCTGGGCCGCGCGCGCCACCGCGCTGGGCTGGGCCGCGGCGGCCGCCCTGTCCACGGCCGCCGTGCGACTGCTCGCCCCGGGCGGGGCGGACGGCCCCGCCACGCTGAAGGCACTGGGCATCGGCACCAGCATCGGCATGACGATCGCGGGCATCGGCCTTCTGACGGCCCTGGCCCGCTGCCTGGAAGCCTCGGTGCTGCGCCCCATCGCCAGGGTCATCCTCGCCGGGGCCCCGGTCGCGGCAGCCTCCGGGTGGGCCGGGCGGGCGCTCAGCCAGATGACCGGCGCGCCCTGGTCCCAGATCCTGCTCTCCGGCGCCTGGGCGCTCCTGGCCGCCCTCGCCACGATCACCGCCGCGCACATCGTCTGCCCCCAGGCCCTGGGAGCGCTGCGCCGGGGGAGGAGATGACCGGGATGATCGGGATCGCTGGGACGCGGCCCATGCGCGTCGTCGAGGTCAGTGGGAGCGCCGCCGGGGGAGTGCGCGCGCACCTCGGCCAGTGCTCCCGGGCCCTGAGCGGCGCCGACCACGAGGTGATCGTCGCCGCGCCGACACAGGTCCTGGAGGGCCTCGATACCGGGGCCGCCCGCCGGGCCGTCCTCAGCATCGGGCCCCGGCCCGCGCTCTCCGACCGCTCAGCGGTGCGCCGCCTGGCGGCCCTCGCCCAGGGCGCCGACGTCGTCCACGCCCACGGCCTGCGCGCGGGCTCAGTGGCGGCCCTCGCCCTCGGCCGGCGCCGCGGTGGGCGGGCGCGCCTGGTCGTCACCCTTCACAACCTGCCCGTCGGCGGGCGCCTCACCCAACTCGTAGGGGATCGCCTCGAAAAGCTCGTGGCCAGGCGGGCCGATGTTGTGCTCGGCGTCAGTCCCGACCTCGTCGAGCGGGCCCGCGCTCGCGGGGCGGGTAGCGCCCTGCTCGCCATCATCCCCGCGCCCGAGGAGGCCGCGGGGGATGCCGGCAAGAACCGTGGGGAGGAAGGCCGCGGCGCGGCCGAGGCGCTGGCGGGAGCGGGCGGCCCCCTCATCCTGACCGTGGCCCGCCTGGCCCCCCAGAAGGGCCTCGCCCTCCTGCTCGATGCCGCCTCGATCCTCGCCCGGCGCGCTGAGGGGGATGGCGCGCCGCTGACCTGGCTCGTCGCGGGGGAGGGGCCCGAGCGCCCGGCTCTGCAGACCCGCATCGACGCTGAGCGCCTGCCCGTGACCCTGCTCGGGCGGCGCGAGGATGCCCGCGCGCTCATGGCCTCGGTCGACGTCGTCGTCCAGACCAGCCTGTGGGAGGGGCAGCCGCTGACCATCCAGGAGGCGCTGAGGGCGGGCGCCGCCATCATCGCCACCGATGTGGGGGGCACGGGCGTCACGGCGCGCGGGGGCGCCGTTCTGGTGGCGCCCGAGGCCCCTGCCATCGCCGACGCCGTCGGCCGGCTCCTGGATGATCCCGCCGCTCGGCGGGAGTGGAGGGGCCGGGCGCGCGACGCCGCCGCCGGGCTGCCCACCTCCGCGGACCTGCTCGCCCAGCTGATCGCCGTCCTGGCCCCTGGCGCCTAGGCCCAGGGCGCGGGATCGCCGGCCCCGCCACCGGCGTCGCGGGCCCGCGCCAGGATCTCCAGCACGCGGGCGTGCGCCGACGGCGTCGCCGCGAGCACTGATCCGGCGCGGCGCGCGTCCAGGGCGGAGCCGTCCACCCTGGTGACGAGCGCGCCCGCCTCCCGGGCGAGGAGGACCGCCGCGGCCATGTCCCAGGGCTTGAGGCCGCCGTGCAGGAAGGCCACCGCCCCGCCCCGGGCCACCTCGGCGATCTCCAGGGCGGCCGAGCCGTAGGCGCGAGCCGCCAGCGCGGCGCTCACGACGCCGCCGGCCCCGGGCACGCCTCTGAGCGCGCTGAACGGGACGATCGCCGCGCCCCGCTCCAGCGCCAGGTCCGGCGCGATGGGGATCGGCTCATCGTCACGGCCACCGCCGGCCGACCGAAGCGGGCCCACCCAGGCCCCCCGCCCCGCGATCGCCGTCATGAGACGGCCTGCCACAGGATCGGCGAGGACCGCGAGCACCGGGGCGCCGCCGTCGACCAGGGCGAGCGAGACCGCCCAGTCGCGGTGCGTGGCCACGTAGTTCGTCGTGCCGTCGATCGGGTCGACCACCCAGGCCGGGCCGGCGTGCTCCTCGAAGCCCTCGACGCGGTGCTGCTCCTCGCCGTGCAGGGGGATGCCGGTGGGCGCGAGGCGCTCGGCGATGATCCGCTCCGCACCGCGATCCACCTGGGTGACCAGGTCCTTGGCATGCTGCTTGGTCTCGACCCGCGGCTCGGCGCCCGGATCGAGGGCGAAGGCGGCCGCGGCGAGGACAGCCTCGCGGGCCGCGCCCAGCAGAAGGTCCAGATCCAGCCCCCCGGTGCTCATCGCTCCCCCTCGTCCTACCGCGTCCCTCCGCGTCCACATCCGCGTGCGCGGACGCGTGCGCGTCCGTGATCCGATCCTATCCTCAGCGAGACCGGTCGTTATCAGGATCGAGACCGGTCTCGCTGAGGGGAGGGCGGGGAGAGGGCACAATGGGGGCGCCAACCGTAGTCCCGATGGAGGCCCAGATGACCCGCCAGAACAAGGCCGCAGGCGGCCCCGCCGATGAGCGCGACGCCCGGGAGGTGCTGAGCGCCCAGCGCGTATGGACCGGCCCCATCTGCGCCGTCGACGACGAGATGATCCGCCTGTCCCCGGGCGCCTCCGAGCCCATCCGCCGCCAGACCATCGCCCACCACGACGCCGTCAGCATCGTCGCCCTCAGAGAGGCCGAGGAGTCCTCCCAACCCGACGGCGCGGCCGAGATCCTCATGGTCCGCCAGTACCGCCACCCCGTGCGGGCCGCCCTGTGGGAGATCCCCGCCGGCCTGCTGGACATCCCCGGTGAGGACCCGGTCATCGCCGCCGCCCGCGAGCTCGCCGAGGAGACCGACCACGCGGCCGAGCGCTGGGACGCGCTCATCGACTTCTACGCCTCGCCCGGCTTCACCACCGAGGGCGTGCGCTGCTTCCTCGCCCGGGGCCTGCATCCGATCCCTGTCGAGGAGCGCGCCGAGCGCGAGGCCGAGGAGGCCGAGTTCGATCCCACCTGGTTCCGCTTCGACGACGTGCTCGACGCCGTCATGGGCGGGCGGCTCCACAACCCCTCCACTGTCGCGGGGGTCCTCGCCGCCGAGCGCGCCCGGAAGCGCGGCTATGAGGGACTGCGCCCCGCTGACGCCCCCTGGATGCGCAGCCCCGAGAGCATGTGACGCGCGTAGGACTTCAGGTCCTCGCGCGGCATGGGGCGAGGACTCCTGGCTCAGGTGGTCAGGCGTGCGCCATGCCACGTTGCGCCACGGCGTCATCAAGTTGCGCTGCTCCAATTTAGGCACAAAGATGATGCTTAAAATGGGTGCCAGGCCGACGGCGCCCTGGGCGCCTCGGTGGCGCCCGCGCGCAGTGCGAGGGACGGGAGAGGGGGAAGCGTGAGTCCTGTAAGTCCGATGAGCCCGAGTCCGATCGGCCCGGGCGCTCCCGCGGATGACGAGTCCACCCGCGTCAAGGTCCTCGACCTCATCGTTGAGAAGGGGCCCGTCTCCGCCGCCCAGCTCGCCGCCATCCTCCACCTCACGCCCGCCGCCGTGCGCCGCCACATCACCGCCCTGGAGGACAACGGCCAGATCGCCGTCCACACCCCCACGGGCGTGGGCAAGCGCGGCCGCGGGCGCCCCGCGCGCCACTACGTCGCCACGGCGTCGGCGCGCACGAACCTCGGCGAGGGCTACTCCGACCTCGCCACCCGGGCCCTGAGCTACCTGTCGCAGGTCGCGGGGGACAAGGCCGTCGGCTCCTTCGCCGCCTCCCGCGGACGGGACCTCGAGCGCCGCTACATGCGCATCGTCGAGGCGGCGGGCAAGGACCCGGCCGACCGGGCCATGGCCCTGGCCGACGCCCTCTCCGCGGACGGGTACGCCGCCACGATCCGCGACGTCGGCGACGGCACCTTCGCCGTCCAGCTCTGCCAGGGTCACTGCCCGGTGCGCGACGTCGCCGGTCAGTTCCACGAGTTGTGCGACGCTGAGACCCAGGCCTTCTCCCGGCTGCTCGGCGTGCCCGTCCAGCGCCTGGCTACCCTGGCCGGGGGAGACCACGTGTGCACCACGCACGTGCCCATCGTCATGCCCGCGCTGCGCAAGCGCGCCGCGCGGACCATCGCTCACACGCGAGGCAACCGGCCCCAGCGAACGGAAGGAACCCGATGACGTCAACCACGACCGAGCCAGCCGCGCGCAGCGACGACGAGATCATCGACTCGATCTCGGCGTCCTACGACTTCGGTTGGCATGACTCAGACGAGGCCGGCGCCAACGCCAAGCGCGGCCTCGACGAGCAAGTCGTCCGGGAGATCTCCGCGATCAAGGGTGAGCCCGAGTGGATGCTCGCGAAGCGCCTCAAGGCCTACGAGACCTTCGAGCGCAAGCCCATGCCCACCTGGGGCGTGGACCTGTCCCAACTCGACATGGACGCCGTCAAGTACTACGTGCGCTCCACGGACCGGCCCGCAAACTCCTGGGACGACCTGCCCGAGGACATCAAGAACACCTACGACCGCATCGGCATCCCCGAGGCCGAGCGCGAGAGGCTCGTCGCCGGCGTCGCCGCCCAGTACGAGTCCGAGGTCGTCTACCACCAGATCCGCGGTGACCTGGAGGAGCAGGGCGTCATCTTCGTCGACACCGACACCGCCGTGCGCGAGTACCCCGAGCTCGTGCGCGAGTACTTCGGCTCCGTCGTGCCCGCCGGTGACAACAAGTTCGCCGCCCTCAACACGGCCGTGTGGTCCGGGGGGTCGTTCATCTACGTCCCCAAGGGCGTGCACGTGGAGATCCCGCTGCAGGCCTACTTCCGCATCAACACCGAGAACATGGGCCAGTTCGAGCGCACGCTCATCATCGCCGACGAGGACTCCTACGTCCATTACGTCGAGGGGTGCACCGCCCCGATCTACTCCACCGACTCCCTGCACTCGGCGATCGTGGAGATCGTGGTGAAGAAGAACGCCCGCGTGCGCTACACGACCATCCAGAACTGGTCCAACAACGTCTACAACCTCGTCACCCAGCGCGCCACCTGTGCCGAGGGCGCCACCATGGAATGGGTCGACGGCAACATCGGGTCCAAGCGCAACATGAAGTACCCGGCCGTCTTCCTCATGGGCCCCCATGCCCGCGGAGAGGCCCTGTCCATCGCCTTCGCCGGCGAGGGTCAGCATCAGGACACCGGCGCCAAGATGGTCCACATGGCGCCGCACACCTCGAGCCACATCGTCTCGAAGTCCATCGCCCGCCACGGCGGCCGCTCCGCCTACCGGGGCCTGGTGCAGATCATGAAGAACGCGCGGCACTCCAAGTCCAACGTGCTGTGCGACGCCCTGCTGGTCGACGAGATCTCCCGCTCGGACACCTACCCCTACGTGGATGTGCGCACCGACGACGTCGAGATGGGCCACGAGGCCACCGTCTCCAAGGTCAGCGCGGACCAACTCTTCTACCTCATGCAGCGCGGGCTGACGGAGACCGAGGCGATGGCCACCATCGTCCGGGGCTTCGTCGAGCCCATCGCCCGCGAGCTGCCCATGGAGTACGCCCTCGAGCTCAACCGCCTCATCGAGCTCCAGATGGAGAACTCGGTCGGCTGACGGCCCCCGCCTCGCCGAGCCCATCACCCACCCCTATCAGGAACACGACATGACCGACCTGCGCACCGACCACTCGCGCGCCACCGCCCAGGGCTCCCACAGCCACGGCGCCGCCGCGCGGCCCCGCTACGTGGCCTCCCGGGCCGACCGCCCCACCTCCTTCGACCCCGCGGACATCCCCGTGCCCCGAGGGCGAGAGGAGGAGTGGCGCTTCACCCCGATTAAGCGCTTCGCCCCCCTGTTCGATCTCGACGCGGTCGCCTCCGGCACCCGGGCCGGGGTCGTGAGCACCGGCGTCGACGCCCCCGACGGCGTGGTCGTCGAGGAGCTCGCCCGGGACGACGCGCGCCTGGGAGCGATCGGCGCGCCCGTGGACCGCACGGGCGTCGTCGCCTGGGCCGCCTTCCCCGCCGCCACCGCCATCACGCTGAGCGCGGGCGCCCGCCTCGAGCGCGCCGCGCGAGTGGCGATCCGCGGCGATGACGCCGAGCTGGCCCACCCCAGCGCCCAGCACCTGCTCATCACCGCCGAGCCCGGCTCCACCGGCACCGTCATCCTCGACCACACCGGTGCCGCCGCCCTGACCCAGACGGTGGAGATCGTCGTCGCCGACGGCGCGGAGCTCACCGTCGTCACCGTCCAGGGGTGGGATGACGCCGCCGTCCACGCCTCCAACCACCGCGCTCGCGTGCAGGGGCGCGGCGCCCTCAAGCACGTCGTCGTCTCCCTGGGCGGGGACACGCGCATCGCCCCCGACCTCGGCTTCAGCGGTGAGGGCGGGCGCATCGACGCCTACGGCGTCTACTTCACCGATGCCGGCCAGCACCAGGAGCACCGCCCCTACGTGGCCCACACCGAGCCGCACTGCTACTCCCGGGTCACCTACAAGGGCGCCCTCCAGGGCGACGGCGCCCACGCCGTCTGGGTGGGGGACTGCCTCATCGGGGCCGGGGCTCGCGGCACCGACACCTACGAGCTCAACCGCAACCTCGTCCTCACCGAGGGGGCCAAGGCCGACTCCATCCCCAACCTCGAGATCGAGAACGGCAACATCGAGGGCGCGGGCCACGCCTCGGCCACCGGCCGCTTTGACGACGTCCAGTTGTTCTACCTGCGCGCCCGCGGTATCCCCGAGGCCGAGGCCCGGCGCCTCGTCGTCCTGGGCTTCTTCAACGAGATCGTCTCCGAGATCGGCGTGCCCGAAGTCGAGGAGCGCCTTATGACGGCCATCGAGCACGAGCTCGAACTCACCGGCCTCATCTCGGCGGGCCCCGACGCCCCAGTTGACGAGCAGCCGTGAGCGCCCGTCCCCGAATCACCCAGCGCAAGGCGCGCATCCATCAGGCATCAGAAGGCAGCAGAAGAAACTCATGAGCACCCTCGAGATCATCAACCTCCACGTCCAGGTCTCCACCAACGACGGCCCCAAGCCCATCCTCAAGGGCGTCGACCTGACCATCGGCTCTGACGAGATCCACGCGATCATGGGCCCCAATGGCTCGGGAAAGTCCACCCTGGCCTACTCCATTGCGGGCCATCCCGACTACGAGGTCACCGACGGCCAGGTCTTGCTCGACGGCGAGGACCTGCTGTCCCTCAGCGTGGACGAGCGCGCCCGCGCCGGCCTCTTCCTGGCCATGCAGTACCCCGTTGAGGTCCCGGGCGTCTCCGTGGCCAACTTCCTGCGCACCGCCAAGACCGCGATCGACGGCCAGGCCCCCAAGGTGCGCCAGTGGGTCGGCGAGGTCGGCTCAGCCATGGAGCGGCTGCGCATGGACCCGTCCTTCAATCAGCGCGACGTCAACGCCGGGTTCTCCGGGGGTGAGAAGAAGCGCTTCGAGATCCTCCAGATGGAGTTGTTCAAGCCGCGATTCGCCGTGCTGGACGAGACCGACTCCGGGCTCGACGTCGACGCGCTGCGCATCGTCTCCGAGGGCGTCAACCGCCTGCACGAGACCTCCGACGCCGGATTCCTCCTCATCACGCACTACACGCGGATCCTGCGCTACATCAAGCCCGACTTCGTCCACGTGTTCGTCGATGGCCGCGTGGCCGAGCAGGGCGGCCCCGACCTGGCCGACCGGCTCGAGGAAGAGGGCTACGACCGCTACCTCAAGTGAGTTGATCATGCGCGCCCTCACACCGACTGACTCCCCCGACGCCGAGCCGCTGAGCGCGGTGGAGGTGGCCCGTGCCCGCAAGGACTTCCCCTACCTGGGGCGCCCCGCGCGCAACGGGCGCGAGCTCGCCTACCTCGACTGGGCCGCCACCGCGCAGAAGCCGCAGTGCGTGCTGGACGCCGAGGCCGTGTTCTACAGGATGAGCAACGGCGCGGCCGGGCGCTCTACCTACCAGCTCGCCGATGAGGCCACCGCCTCCCTGGAGGACGCCCGCGAGGCGATCGCCGCCTTCGTGGGGGCCCGGGCCGACCAGCTCGTCTTCACGAAGAACGCCACCGAGGCGATCAACCTCGTGGCCCTGGCCATCGGGCACGCCAGCCTCTCCCGCCCCGCCGCCGGGGGGCCCGGCGCGGCCTCTGAGGCGGACCCCGCGCGTCGGCTCGCCCTGGGCCCCGGGGACGAGATCGTCGTCACCCGGGCCGAGCACCACGCCAACCTCGTGCCCTGGCAGGAGCTTGCCGCCCGCACAGGCGCCGCCCTGCGCTGGCTCGACCTCGACGACGCCGGCCGCATCGACCTGGCCACCCTCGGTGTCATCACCGAACGCACGCGGGTCCTCGCCCTCGGCCACGCCTCCAACGTCACCGGCGCCCTGGCGCCCCTGGGCCCCATCCTCGACGCCGCCCGGGCCGCCGGCCGCGCCGGGGGCCGCGAGCCGATCGTCGTGCTCGACACCTGCCAGACCGCGCCGCACATCCCGCTTGACTTCGCCGCGCTGGCCGCGGCCGGCGTCGACGCGATGGCGCTGTCCAGCCACAAGATGTGCGGTCCCACCGGCGTGGGCGCGCTCGTGGCCACCGAGGAGCTCCTCGACGCGATGCCGCCCGTCCTCACCGGCGGCTCCATGATCGAGGTCGTGGCCATGGAGTCCTCCACCTACATGCCGCCCCCGGCGCGCTTCGAGGCCGGCAGCCAGCCCCTCGCCCAGGCCGCGGGCTGGCACACCGCCGTCGACTACCTCGGGATCCTGGGCATGGACCGCCTGCGCGCCCGCGAGGCCGAGCTCACCGCCCACGCGCTCGATGGCATGAGGCGCATCCCCGACCTGCGGATCATCGGGCCCGACGACACCACCGACCGCCTCGGCGTCATCGCCTTCACGATCGAGGGGGTCCATCCCCACGACGTGGGCCAGGTCCTTGACGCCGCCGGTGTCGCCGTGCGCACCGGCCACCACTGCGCCCAGCCGATCCACGCGCATTTCGGGATCCACGCCTCCTCGCGCGTGTCCTTCGGCCCGACGACCACCATCGAGGAGATCGACCGCTTCCTTGAGGCCGCGGCCGGTGTCCAGTCCTATTTCCGGAGGTGACGGCCATGAACGAACTCGACCAGCTCTACCAGCAGGTCATCCTCGACCACTCCCGTGAGCGGCACGGCGAGGGTCTGCCCGCTGATCCCGCCGGCCTCAGCCACCAGGTGAACCCCACCTGTGGGGACGAGGTGGACCTGGGGCTGAGGGTCGAGGATGGGCGCCTGGTGGCCGTGGGCTGGAAGGGCGAGGGCTGCTCGATCTCCCAGGCCTCGATCTCGATCATGCACGATCTCATCGATGGCGCTGACCTGGCGACGGTCGCCAGGCTCTCCCGGGACTTCGATGAACTCATGCACTCGCGCGGGCGGGGCGTCGACGGGACGGTCCTCGACGCCCTGGAGGACGCCGCCGCCCTGGAGGGCGTCTCGAAGTACCCCAACCGCGTCAAATGCGCGCTCCTGGGCTGGATGGCCCTCAAGGACGCGCTCGCTCAGGCGGGGATCGCCCTGCCCGCCGTCGAGGACTGACTCGCGGCACCGAGCGGGCCGCGCGAAGAACGCGCCCCGCGCCGACCCACCCGACCCCGGACGCCTCCCAGGAGGGATCATGACCGACCACCCGACCACCGCCGCCAACCCGATGGCCGCCCAGCACCCGCCCACCCCCGTCCCTCCCGACGTGGACGTCGCCGCCATTGAGGAGGCGCTGCGCGACGTTATCGACCCCGAGCTCGGGATCAACGTCGTGGACCTGGGCCTCCTCTACGGCGTCTCCTTCGACCCCGACGGGACGGTCGTTCTCGACATGACTCTGACGACCGCCGCCTGCCCGCTCACCGATGTCATCGAGGAGCAGGCCCAGCAGGCCCTCGCCCTCATCGCCGACAAGGTGCGCATCCAGTGGGTGTGGCTGCCGCCGTGGGGCCCGGACAAGATCACCCCCGAGGGCCGCGAGCAGCTGCGGGCGCTGGGCTTCAACGTCTGACCCCTCGGATCGAGACCGGTCGAAAACAGTGCCGAGACCGGTCGAAATGAGGATCGAGACCGGTTCACCCGGGCGCGCCGGTCGCTGATGCACCGGGGCGGTGGTCCTCATCGCGGGCCAGTTCGGCGCCCCAGGCTGGGCCCTTTCGATCTGGCCGCAGACGAGCGCTCCGCCGCTCGCGGCCTCCGCGTAGCGCCGAAGCAGGGCTCGACGACGATCACGGCGCGCTTGTTCGTTGTTCCTTTCGGTGAAGCGCGGTTAATGGTCGGATGCCATGGGGATGGCGGCGGCGTGAGCGGGATGAGGACGCCAGCGCGAGGTCACGGCGCCTTATGCGCACGACGGCGATTCCGATCATCATCACGGATGCGCAGAGCAACCACCACGAGCCGGGCCGGCCGGCCTGCGCCAGAGGATTGGCGGCGCGGACGCGCTCCGGCACGCCGATCGTGGCGCCGAACTGGATGAGGCCCACGCAGATCGGCGGCGCCAACCAGGCCATGCCGCGCCAGCGGGGCAGGAACGCGCAGATGGCGGTGGCGACCGACGCCGCGGCGACCGACGCGGGCCACTGCCCGGCCACCAGACGGATCGCATCACGGGTACTGGTTCCCAGCGCGCCGCCCCCGACGCCGGCCGCCGACACGGTGGCGCAGCACAGGGCGAGCCCTGATCCGACCGCGGCGGCGCACCACCAGGCGAGCAGCAGCCGGGCGGGTCGAACGCCGGTCGAGGCCAGTACTTCCGCGCGCCCCACCAACTCATCGGCGCCCGCGCGATTGGCCAGCGACACCGCATGGAGGGCGGCGAGCGCGCCGATGAGGGAGCCGACGTATCCCAGGAAAGCCTCGCCGACGTCGTCGCTACCGCCGAGAATCGCCCCCATGCCGCTGCCGGGGTCGAACGCGCCCTCCTGAGCGCGAGCCACGAGATCCCCACCCATGTCGATGAGCAGCCAGACGCCCGCCGACAGCGCGAGCGCCCACACGGTGATGCCGCCCCGCGCCAGACGCAGCGCGAGAAGCACAGGACCGCTGACGCCCAAAGGGCGGCCCGCGCGCGGCGAACGCATGGTGATAAGCCCCTGCCCCAGGTCCCTTAGCCGGGCGGTCAGCATGGTGATGATGACGAGGAGCATCCACGCGCAGCCTCCCCATAGCACGGGCCCCCAGGCGTTCTGCCCGCCTGGTGAGATGGCCTGGCGAAGATGGAAAGGGGAGACGCGGCCGAGCACATCTGCCCACCCCGAGTCCTGGGAGCAGGAGAGCCCGTAGATGAGGTAAGCCGCCGCTAGGACGGCCAGCCCCAGACCACGGGCGCCCGGGGCGTCGGAGGCGATCTGGCCGACGAGATGGGCGAGCGCGGCGAGCAGTAGGCAGGTGAGCCCCACCGCCGTCCCATAGGCGCGGGCGTCGGCTAGGGAGACTCCGTCGAGAGCGAGCAGTCCCGTGCCCGCACCGGCCGCGATGAGTGCGCTGAGCAGGGCGAGTGTGAGGGCCTGCCCTAGGACTCGCCGCGCCGGCCCCACGGATGCGGCGTGCAGGATTTCGGCGCGTCCCCGGTCCTCTTCACCCCGTGTGAGAGCCGCCGCGTAAAACACGACGACGACGCCGATCCCCAGGCAGGTCATCGCTCCCAACTCCCATACGGCCATCTGCACGGGGCCGGCTCCATGAGCGAGACTTCCGTACAGCAGCAGAATGGTGTCGTTGGCGCGGGCCGACGCCACCGCTCTCGCCATGGCGGCCTGATCGCTGTAGGTGGTGCCGTAGCTGGGGCACAAAAGCGCGGTGAGCACCAGGACCACTGCGGGCAGGGTGACGAGCCAGGCGCGCTCGGTGCGCAGACGCAGCCGCATGTGGGCGCTCCACGCGTGCGGCCCGCGAAGACGGTGCGGGCTCATCGAGCACCCGCCTGGTAGTGCTCGAGGAAGACCTCGTCGAGCGAGACCGGCGCGCAGGTGATCTCCTGGGCACCCGCATCGATCAGGGCGGTCAGGAGCCCCGCCACCCGCTCAGCGGGCACCGACGCGGTGAAGCGTCCATCGGCGTCGGGAGCGGGCGAGGACGGGGACTGATGCGCGGGCAAGTCGTCGGAGGCGCCGTGAGCGGGCCCGCCACGAGGTTCCCAGGCAGGGTCCACGCGGCTGCCCTGAGGCAGACGGCAGGTGATGCGCGACGATCTGAGATGGCGCAGTTCGGACATGGACCCGGATTCGACGGCGCGGCCGTCCTTGACGATCGTCACCGCGTCGCACAGCCGATCCACCTCCGCCATGATGTGGCTCGACATGAGGACGGTCCGTCCCTGGCCCGCGGCCTGACCCACCGCCTCGACGAAGACCTCCGATTGGAGGGGATCGAGCCCGGAGGTCGGCTCGTCGAGGATGAGCAACTCGCAGGGCGCCGCCAGGGCGGCCACGAGCATGACCTTCTGACGGTTTCCCTTGGAGTAGGAACGCATGGGCTTAGAGGGGTCGAGCCGGAAGGCCTCGATGAGCTCGGCCTCGCGGCGCTGATCCCGGGCGCCGCGCAGGCCCGCCAGGGCATCGAGCGCCTGGCCGCCGGTCAGGCCCGGCCACAGGGCGACGTCGCCGGGCACGTAGGCGCTCCTTCTGGTGATCATCCGCGCGTCTCGCGCGGGATCGAGGCCGAGCACGCGCGCGCTTCCGGCGTCGCGCCGGTACATGCCGAGCAGCACGCGGATCGTCGTGGACTTGCCCGCCCCGTTGGGACCCAGGAACCCGTGGATCTGCCCCGGGGGGACCGTCAGGTTGAGCCCGTCCAGCGCCCTGTGGCGCCCGAAGGCCTTCACCAGGCCCGTGACCTCGATGGCTGGGGGATCGGATGCTCGCATGCCCCTAGCGTCGGGTGTGACGCCGCGTCGCACGCAAGCCCAGTGTGCGGCCGCCCGGAGCCCAGGCCGCGCTACGGGCCCCAGTTATCGATCGCCTCCAGCAGTCTGCGCTCCAGAGCACGGGCGTAAACGGAGCCCAACTGCTCGAAGGAGGCGAAGAGCTGGAAGACCGCGCGAATGGCCTCCCGGTCCGCGGACCGGGCCAGGTCGCGCAGGCGCTCGGGCCCCGCGCGTCGGATGAGTCGGCTGACCGTCTCGGCGGCCATCGCCTCGGCCTCTTCCTCGTCCAGCCCCTCGCTGGCCCTCCCGTAGTCCGCCAGGGTGGCGGCGTCATCATCGGTGCCCGGGACGGGGAAGAGGAACTCCGCCTCCGCGGGCATCTGCCCCCGGTAGCAGGCCAGATCGACGGCGTCGCGATCCGCCCTCACAGCGGCCCGGGTCCGCTCATCGGGTGCCGCCGCCTCCATGCGATCGAAGAACGCGGCCATGCGCGGGGGCATCGGGCTCACCGACATCCCCTCACGAGAGCGCTCCAACAGCGCGGCGAGCATGTCGCGCTGAGCGGTGACCTCCTCCAAATGGGCCTCCACGGAGGTCAGGGCCGCGGCGAGATCGCGGCTCACCGGATCCTCATCGGCGCCGACCGCCTCGGGCGGCGCGTGATCGGCGCCGGGACCGCCCCCCTCCACGCCGTCGAGCACACGGGCGACGGCGCTCAGCGGCACCCCGGCCCGCACCAGCCAGCGGATACGCGACAGGCGCGCCACGTGGCTCAGGTCGTAATCCCGCCAGCCACCGCGCTCGGCGGGAACCGGCAGCAGCCCGAGGGAGTGGTAGTGGCGCACCGCCCGCACCGTGGTGCCCGTCAGCCGGGCGATCTCCGCGACTCGCATGCGCCCAGTGTGGCAGGACGAGGGCGGCGCCGCCGCGGGAAAGGGCGCCCGCAGCGCATCCGGGCGCGCCCCGGAGCGCCCCGCCCCGGAGCGCCCCCGGGCGCCCCGCCCGGGCGCCCGTGTGCAGCGCTCCCCATCAGTGCCCAGGCGTTTTCCACGATCTCGCGGCGCTGCCTTGCTAGCCTCGAGTCATGCTCTCCCTCTACAGTCTCAAGCACTGGTACACCCGGAGGCTCACCTTCCTCATCAACGCGTCGGTGAGGCACGGCATCAGCCCCGACGCGTGGACCCTCGCCGGCGTGATCGCCGGGGCCCTCGGCGCCGGCGCAATCGCCATGGGCTGGTGGCCCCTCGCCTTCCTCCTGCTGGCCGCGCGGCTGGGCGGGGCCAACCTCGACGGCGCCGTCGCCCGGGCCCGGGGCGTGTCCCGCCCCTTCGGCTTCGTCCTCAACGAGATCGGCGACCGCGCCTCCGACCTGCTCATGATGGCGGGGCTCGTTGGCCTGGGCGCACGGATCGGGGCCCCGCAGGCCACCATCGTCGCGCTGCTCATCGCGGCGCTCGCGGCCACCCTGCCCACATTCATCAGCCTCTCCGCCGCGGGCGCGGGCGCCCCGAGGCTCAACGGCGGACCGCTGGGGAAGACCGAGAGATGCCTTATCGCCGTCGTCGCATCGGCCGTGCCGTCGTGGCTGGCGCCCGCGGCATGGCTGCTCATCGCCGGCTCAATCCTCACCGCCGGGACTCGACTGGCGCGCGCCCACCGCCTGCTGCCCTCGCCCGGTGCCCGGCCGGAGGTCGGGAGCCCGCTGGGCGCCGGACCCGCGCAGTGAGGGCCCCATGTCCGGACTGCCGCTCCTCCCAGCAGGACCGATCCCCGCCATCGCATCGGGCGGGGCCGAATGGATGCTCTTTGGTGATCGCGCCTGGTCCGTCACCATCCCGGGGATCGGGCTGACCCTGACGGGCAGGGCTGTGCTGCTGGCCTGCGTCACCCTGGCGGTACTGGCGCTCAGCGGCGCGGCGGTCGCGCTGGCCCACAAGGCCGAGCTGCGCGAGCGGTGGATGACCTGGGCGATCATCGTGCCTGTCGTCGGGCTGCCGATCTGGGCGGGAAAGGGCACCACGGCGCTGCTCGCCGCGGCCCTGGCCGCGCAGGCCACCCGCGAGCTCGCCCGTCTGGCGCGGTTGCCCAGGGCTGAGACCCTCCTGCTGCTCCTGCTGGCGGTGGCCTACCCCGTGTCCGCATGGCTCAGTCCCAGCCTCCTCGCACTCGCGCCGGTGATGGTGCTCGTGTGCGCCCTGCCCGCGGTTCTTCAGGGGGACAGCGCCGATGGGCTGCGCCGGGCGAGCATCACGGGCTTCGCCTCCGTGTGGATCTGCTGGTCCCTGGCCCATCTCGTGGTCCTGTGGCACGACGCCTTCCTCATCGCCTTCGCCGCCGCGGCGGCCGACGTCGCCGCCTGGTGCGGGGGGACGGGCCTGCGCCGCTTCGCCTGGGCGCGCCGCCCGCTGTCGCCCCTGTCCCCGAACAAGACCGTCGGCGGGCTGGCGGGAGCGCTCACCGGCACGGTGGTCGTCCTGGCCCTCCTGGGCGCGCTGAGCCCGGGGGCGGTCGTCGCCATCGGCGTAGGCGGCGTGCTCGGCGACCTCCTGGAGTCCCTCATCAAGCGCACCGCCGGCGTTAAGGACGCCGGTGACTGGCTCCCGGGTTTCGGGGGCTTGCTCGACCGTGTCGACTCCCTCCTCCTCGTCCTCCCCCTGGCCGCGGTGCTCGCCTGATCGACGCGGCGGCAATCCCAGCAGACCGAACACCCGAAGGAGCTCCCATGCCACTGCCATCCTCCCTCTCAACCCTGCCGGGCGCCTCCGAGATCGGCAGGGCCGGCTCCCGCCTGCGCTCGGTGGTGCGCACCCCGGCGAAGGTCACCTGGCGGGCCGTCGCCCGCCAGAAGTTCTGGACCGCCGTCATCGCGCCCTTCGGCGGGGTGCGAGTCGAGGGCGAGTTCGATTCCACCGGCCCCTACGTCGTCGTCGCCAACCACGGCTCCCACGCGGACACGATCGCCCTGATGAGCGCCTCGCCGACCATGATGCGGGTGGTGACGGTGGCCGCTCAGGACTACTGGTTCGTCAAGCGCTCGCGCCGACTGGTGGCCCGCGGCCTGCTCGGCGCCTACCCTGTCAGCCGCGACGGCGAGGGCGCCTACGAGGAGCTGCGCGGCGTCCTGGAGGACCGCGTCGCCGAATCCATGAGCGTTCTCATCTTCCCCGAGGGCACGCGCAGCGTCGACGGCGAGCTCGGCCGCTTCCACTCCGGCGCGGCCCGCCTGGCCAGGGACTTCGGTATCCCCGTGCTGCCCGTCGCGCTCGTGGGCTCGCGCGAGCTCATGCCGAAGAAGGGTGGCATGCCCCGCTATTCGCCCGTCGAGGTGCGGGTCGGAGAGCCGATCCCCCCGAGCGACGACGTCGTGGCCGTGAGCGAGGAGGCCCGAGCCCAGATCACGGGCCTCCTGAGCGTTCCCCGCCGGCCCTACCCGGTCTCCGACATCCACACCATCGCCGCGCAGGCGATGAGCGGAGCGCGCGGGGACGCCGTCATGTTCGCCTGGGGGATGGCCGAGGCCCTCTCCTTCCCCGTCATGGCGGAGATGAGCCAGGTCTGGCTCGGCATCACCCAGCCCGGCCTGCTGTGGCGACGGGGCGCCGCCGTCGTCGCCGGATCAGTCAGCGGCGTGCTCCTGGGCCACGTCCTCGCCGCGCGCGGGGCGCGCCTACCCGCCCCGTGGACGCGTCCCGCCATGCGCGGGGCCACCGCCCGCTACTTGGATCGGGGCCCGAGGGGCTACTGGATGCAGGCGCTGACCGGTATCCCCGTCAAGCTCTTCGCCGCCGAGTCGGGTCGGCGTGGGCTGCCCCTCGGGCGGGTCGCCCTCCACGCGACGGGGGAGCGGGCGGCGCGCATGGCGGCGTCCACCGCCTTGATCGTCGTCGCGGAGAAGCCGCTGGGCAACCTCGTGCGCCAGCACTTCGGCCCCTACTTCGTGGCGACGGGAGCGACCTTCGGCATGCTGTTGAGCCGCGTCATCAAGCACTGGGAGCGCTGAGCGCGGTCAGAGCGGCGGCCCGCGCGGCCCTCAGAGCCGGGAGGCGTCGACGGCGAAGGTGTCGCAGGCCCTGAGGTCGCCCTTCGCCAGGCCCGTCTTGAACCAGCGCACGCGGGATTCCGAGGAGCCGTGCGTCCAGGAGTCCGAGTTGACGCCGGCCCCGGAGCGCTGCTGGATGTGGTCGTCGCCCACGGCGGAGGCGGCGTTGAGGGCGGTCTGGATCTCCTCATCGCTGGGCGTTTTGAGGAAGGGCTTGCCGGTCTCGGGGTCTTTGGCCGTGGAGGCGTGGTGGACCCAGGCGCCGGCGTAGCAGTCCGCCTGGAGCTCGGTGCGCACGGAGTCGGAGTCGGCGCCGGTGCCGGAGCGGTCGGTCCTGCTCATCGTTCCCTGGAGGTTCTGGATGTGGTGGCCGAACTCATGGGCGACGATGTACTCCTCGGCCAGGGGCGTGTCATTGGCGCCGAGCCGGGACTCCATGTCGGAGAAGAAGGACATGTCGAGGTAGACGGTGGAGTCGCCGGGGCAGTAGAAGGGACCCACGGCGCTGCTGGCGGACCCGCAGGCGGTGGAGACCCGGTTGCCGTTCCACAGGACGAAGCCGGGCTTGGTGTAGGCGCGCCCGTCCTGGGCGGGCAGTTGCTCGCCCCACACCGCGTCGAGCGACTCGGCGGTGGCCACCATGCGGCACTGCGTGTGCTTGTTCGCGGCCTCGCCGGTGGTGCATATCGAGGTGTCGATCGAGGATGAGCCCGTCTGAGCGGCGCCCCCGCCGTCGTCCTGGCTCACCAGGCCGGTCAGGTCCACGCCGGTGAGTTGGGAGAGCAGCATGACGGCGATGACCGCCAGCACGGACCCGCCGCCGATGGCGGCGCCGCGGCGCCCCGTCGATCGCGTCGAGACCCGGTTCGGGTCGAGCTCGATGCCAGAGTTGAAGGACACGGTTCCTCCGATGCGGTGCGGGAGCCGGGGGACTGGCCCTCCGGCGCGTGACGGCACCAGGGTACTGGTAGAGCACGGGTAGGCTGGCCGCGTGCTCTACGACCTGCTGTACAAGACCGTGCTGACGCGAATCGATCCCGAGATCATCCACGACATCTGCCTGGACGCGATCGAGGCCACCGGGCGCGTTCCCATCGTGCGCGACCTCGTGCGCCAGATGTGGGGGCGCCGCCCGAGCCTGCCCGTGCCCAGCGCCTCCCAGGGCGGCCCCTTCGCCCGCCCGGTTCCCGGGATCCTGGGCCTGGCCGCGGGCATGGACAAGGAGGGCAGGGCCGTCGAGGGCCTGGATATGCTCGGTTTCGGCTTTATCGAGGTCGGCACGTTCACCGCCCGCGCCCAGCCCGGCAACGACAAGCCCCGCATGTGGCGCTACCCCGAGATGCGCGCGATCCGCAACCGCATGGGATTCAACAACGACGGCGCCGATGAGGCCGCCCGCCGCCTGCGCGCCCTGCGCTCGACGCCCAGGGGCCGCTCGATCGTCGTGGGCGCGAATATCGGCAAGACCAAGGCCACCGCGCTTGAGGACGCGGTCGAGGACTACCGCTACTCGGCCTCCCGGGTGGCCCGCTGGGCCGACTACATCGTCGTCAACGTCTCCAGCCCCAACACCCCCGGCTTGCGCAGCCTGCAGAGCGTGGAGTCCCTCAGGCCGATCCTCATCGCCGTGCGCGAGGCCGGGGACGCCGCCGCGCGCAGGCGCGTGCCGCTCCTGGTCAAGATCGCCCCGGACCTGGCCGATGAGGACATCGACGCCGTCGCTGACCTCGTGCGCGAGCTGGAGCTCGACGGCGTGGTGGCCACCAACACCACCATCGCCCATGACCTGGGTGAGGGGGGCCTGTCCGGCTCGCCGTTGCTGCCCCGGGCCCTGGAGGTCGTGCGCCGCCTGCGCGCGCGACTGGGGGAGGGGCCCACGATCATCGGCGTCGGCGGCATCTCCTCGATCATGGACGCCGAGCTCATGCTCGAGGCCGGCGCCGACCTCCTCCAGGCCTACTCGGCCTTCATCTACAACGGCCCGGCCTGGCCCGGCCGCATCAACCGCGCCCTGGCCGTCTCCCACGCCCGCCGCCCCGTGCGCTGAGCCGCCTTCTTCGACCGGAGGGGGCGGGATTCGGCGCGCGGGGCCGGCCGGGGCGATCAGGCCGGGCGGGGGTTGGGGGAGACGGCGCGGGTCAAAGCCGGATCGCGCGTGACGACGTCGCCGAGGGCGGTATCGATCGCCCGCATCACCGCCTCGTCTAGGACGACGCCGGAGGCCCCTACCGTGTCCCTCAGTTGCTCGGGGCGCGAGGCTCCCACGATGGCCGCCGAGATCGCGGGGTTCTGCAGGACCCAGGCGATCGCGAGCCGCGGCATGGTCAGGCCCGCTTCCTCGGCCACGCCCCGCAGGCGCTGGACGGCGGTGAGGACCTCGGGGCGCATCCACCTGGCGATCGTGCCCTTGCCGCCCTTGTCATCGGCGGCGCGAGAGCCCGCGGGCGGCTCAGCGCCCGGCAGGTACTTGCCGGACAGGACCCCCTGAGCCATGGGCGAGAAGACGATCTGGCCGATCCCCAACTCGGTGGAGGCGGGGATGACCTCGCCCTCGATGACCCGCCACAGCGCTGAGTACTGAGGCTGGTTGGACACCAGGCGGAAGCCCATCTGGGAGGCCAGCGCCTGGCCGGCGCGGATCTGCTCGGCCGTCCACTCCGAGACCCCGATGTAGAGGGCCTTGCCCGCGCGGACTACGTCCGCGAAGGCCTGCATCGTCTCCTCCAGCGGGGTCTCGTAGTCGTAGCGGTGCGCCTGGTAGAGGTCGACGTAGTCCACCCCGAGCCGCCTCAGCGAGCCGTTGATGCCCTCCATGATGTGCTTGCGGGACAGCCCCACGTCATTGGGGCCCTTCGGGCCGATGGGCCAGTAGACCTTCGTGAAGATCTCCAGGGACTCCCGGCGCTGCCCGGCCAGGGCGCGCCCGAGGGTCTCCTCGGCGACGGTGTTGGCGTAGACGTCGGCGGTATCGAAACTCGTGATCCCAAGGTCCAGCGCGGTGTGGACGCAGTCGATGGCGGTGTCCGCCTCGACCTGTGAGCCGTGGGTGATCCAGTTGCCGTAGGTGATCTCGGTGATTTTCAGCCCGGATGAGCCCAGGTGGCGGTAAGTGACCATGCCCCGACGCTAGCCCGAGGCGCGCCTGGTTGGAAGGGCTCTCGCGCCGGTGGGGTACTGAACCGGCGCGTCATCACTCCGGGTACTGGCGGCGGGCCACCTGCGGCTTGGGCTGGCGCATGCGGCGCATACTGACGCAGCGGGCCATGATGTACCAGAAGACCCGGCCCTGGGACGTCCAGGCCTCGCGGCCGAACTTGGCGTCGAGGCGGCGGCGCAGGATGAGCCAGCAGACGATGACGTCGAGGATCATGATGAGCGTCAGCGCGTACAGGCCGAGCATGAGCCACAGCATCAGTTGCCGCATCGACTGCCCGAAAAGGCCCAGGATGAGGACGGTGAAGGCTACGGGGATGAAGAACTCACCCACGGAGAAGCGGGCGTCGACGTAGTCGCGGACATAGCGCTTGACCGGTCCCTTGTCCCGGGCGGGGAGGTAGCGCTCATCCCCGGTCTCCATCGCCCGGCGCTGGCGCTCCCACGCCTCGTCGCGCCTCGCCCGGGCCTCACGCTTGGCGGCCTTGCGGTCCGTGGGCACCACCGGGTGCAGGCGCTTGGCCTGGGCGTCCCTGCGCTTGGGAGTGGGGCGGCCCTTCCCCCCGGCCTTGGACGGCGTCGTCTCGGGCTCAGGAGCGGGAGCCTCGTTCTTCTTGAAGAGCTTCACCGGCTCAGGGTAGCGGCTCATCCGCGATACCCTGCAAACCATGATCACCGTCGACTCGATCCGCGCCGCGGTGCGCGACGCCTTCCCCTCCATCGTTTCCGATCTGACCGATCTCGTGGCCATCCCCTCGGTCTCTGCCTCCAGCCATGACCAGGCCGAGGTGCTCCGCTCCGCCGAGCATGTGGCCGGTCTCCTGCGCGATGCCGGGCTGGAGGCCGAGGTGACCAGCGTGGACTGCCCCGACGGCACGCCAGGCCGCCCCGCGGTCCTGGCCCACGCCGATGGCCCCGCCGGCTCCCCGCGCGTGCTCATCTACTCCCACCACGACGTCCAGCCCGTCGGCGACCCCTCCGCCTGGCAGCAGGCCGACCCCTTCGTCGCCGAGCGGCGCGGTGATCGCCTCTTCGGGCGAGGGGCCTCGGACGACGGCGCCGGCGTCGTCACCCACCCCCACGCCCTGCGGATCCTGCGCGAACTCGGCGGCGGGGAGCTGCCCTGCTCCGTCACCGTGTACATCGAGGGCGAGGAGGAGGTCGGCTCGCCGTCCTTCGAGGCCTTCCTCGCCGCCCACCGCGACCGGCTCGACGCCGATGTCATCATCGTGGCCGACTCCTCGAACTGGAGGGTCGGGGTCCCGGCGCTCACTACCTCGCTGCGGGGCGTCGTCCAGGTCGACGCCCGCATCGACGTGCTCGACCACGCCCTGCACTCGGGCCAGTACGGCGGCCCCGTCCTGGACGCCGTGACCACCATGTGCCGGCTCGTGGCCACGCTCCACGACGACGCGGGCGACGTCACCGTCCCCGGCCTGGTCAGCGAGTCGACCGCCGCCCCCGACTTCCCCGAGTACCCCGAGGAGGACTTCCGCGCCGACGCCGGCGTGCTGCCCGGCGTCGAGCTCATCGGCACGGGGGACCTGACCGCCCGACTGTGGACCAAGCCGACCATCACCGTCATCGGCATGGACGTCACTCCCCTGGAGCGCTCCGGCAACGTGCTCGCCCCCTCCTGCACCGCCCGGATCTCCATGCGCATCGCCCCCGGGCAGGACCCCGGGCTGGCGATCGAGGCTCTCACCTCCCACCTGTCGTCCCACGTGCCCTTCGGCGCGCGCCTGACCGTCACCGGGCGCGAGGCGGGCCCCGCCTTCCACGGCTCCTCGGACACGCCCGCCGGACGCGCCGCCCACTGGGCCCTGACCACCGGCTTCGGAGTCGAGGCCGTCGACATCGGCCAGGGCGGCTCCATCCCCTTCATCGCCACCCTCCAGTCCACGTTCCCCGACGCCCAGGTCCTGGTCACCGGCGTCGAGGACCCGGACACCCGCGCGCACAGCGAGGACGAGTCGATGCACCTGGGGGACCTGGAGCGCATCGTCGTCTCCGAGGCCCTCCTCCTAGCGTGCCTGGGCGGGGCCATCGAGGCATGAGGGTCCTCCTCGCCCCGGGGGCGATGAGCCCCGAGCCCGGGGGAGCGCCCATCGCCGGGCTCGGACTGGGTGCCCGCGGCGTCGCCGAGGCCCTGGCCCGCGGGTGGTCGCGCGCCCGCCCGGACGATGCCCTCGCGCTCCTGCCGATTGCCGACGGCGGCCCCGAGCTCACTACCGCGATCCAGCCGAGCGCCGTCGAGGACCGCGCCGTCCTCGACGTCCCGGGCCCGCTGGGCCAGGCGCGGCAGGCGCCCCTCGTGCGCCTCGCGCGCGCCGCGGGAGCCAGGGGCGAGGGCTTAGGGGGCGCCACGTGGGTCCTCGACGCCGCGAGTGCCAGCGCCGTGCCCGCCGATCGCCGGGAGGCGGGCCGCGAGGCGCAGCGCGGCAGCACCCGGGGCCTCGGCGAGGCCGTGCGCCAGGCGCTGGAGCGCGCCCGGGAGGGCGACGTGCTCGTCGTCGGGCTCGCGCGCGCCGCGGCGCACGACGGCGGCGCTGGGCTGCTCGACGCCCTCGGCGGGCCCGAGGGGGCCCGCGTCTTGATCGCCGGGCGCGACGTCGTCCTCGCCCTGGCCGACACCTCGCCCCTGGGCGGGATGAACGGGGCGGGACAGGGCCTCATCGCCCTGACCGGGCTCGCCCCAGCCGTGGTCCAGGATCTCGACCGCGGGGCCTGCTCCTGGGCCTCGGCGCTCCTGCCCGCCCTCGCCGGAGGCGATCACGCCCCCAAGGCGCTCCCGATCGGCCAGGCGCCAGGTGCCGGGATGGGCGCTAAGGGCCACCGGGACGAGCCGCTGCGCCCCTCGGCCTGGGGGACGGGCGCTGGGGGAGGAGCGGCGATCATCCTCCGGGCGCTCGGGGCCCGAGCGCTCCCCGGGGCCCGCGTCATGGCGGGACTGACGGGCCTCGAGACCGCCGCGGAGGAGGCTGACCTGGTCATCACCGCCGTCGGGGAGGCCTATGACATCCTGGCCGACTCGGTCGTCGACGTGGTCGGCGCGGCGGCATCCCGACTGGCGCTTCCCGCGGTCCTCGTCACCGGGCTCTCAGCCGTTCCCCGCGGCGAACTCGCCGCGGCGGGCATCGTCTCCCAGTACGCGCTCACCCCCGCGGGCGACGGCGGGCAGTGGTTCGACGGCGGCCCACGCGTGATCGCGCGGCGCCTGGAGGGTCTGGGGGAGCGACTAGCGCGCACCTGGTCCCGCTGAGCGGTGGGCCGACGGCGCCGCCTCAGCGCAGCGCGGCGATCCCCGGGGCCATCGCGGTCGAGCCCCGCACGATGAGGTCCGGGATGAAGGTCATCTCCACGTCCACGGGCTTCTCCCCGCTGATCGCCGCGAGCAGCGTGGACACGGCCGCCCGGCAGATGGCCTCCACCGGCTGGCGGACCGTCGTCAGCGGCGGGTGCGTCATCGCCAGGAGGGGGGAGTCGTCGTAACCGATAACGGAGATGTCAGTGGGGACCGCGCGGCCGGTGGACTGGATTCCCTTGATCGCGCCCAGGGCCATCATGTCCGACCCGCAGATGATGCCGGTGCATCCCTGCTCCGCCAGGGCGGCTCCCGCCGTCGCCCCGCCCTCATAGGTATAGAGGCTCTCCGCGATCCGCAGGTGCTCGCCCGGGCAGCAGGCCCGCATCGCCTCCTCGTAGCCGACGCGCTTGCGCACGGCGGGGACCATCCGCGCGGGGCCGGTGGCGAATCCGATCCGCCGGTGCCCGAGGCTGGCCAGGTGCTCCACGGCCATCGCCGCCGCGGCCCGGTCATCGGTGGTGAACCCGGGCGCATTGATCATGGGCGCGTTGCCGTTGAGCGTCACCAGGGGCACGCCCCGGGACCGCAGCCTCTGGTACCTGGTGACATTGCCCGTCGTGTCCGCGTGCCGCCCGGAGACGAACACGATGCCGGACACGCCCCGCTCCACGAGCATCTCGATGTACTCGTCCTCGCTGACCCCGCCGGGCGTCTGGGTGCACAGCACCGGGGTGTGCCCGCTGGGGGTGAGCAGTTGCTCGATCTCCTGGGCGAAACGCGGGAAGATCGGGTTGCTGAGTTCGGGGACGATGAGGCCCACCAGGCCGCGGGACCGGTTGTCCACGGACTCGGGGCGCTCATAGCCCAGGACGTCGAGGGCTGCCAGCACCTGCCGCCGGGTCTCGTCGGCCACGTTCGACTTGCCGTTGAGCACGCGGGAGACGGTCGCCGTCGAGACACCCGCCTGCTCGGCGATGTCCGTCAGCGTGATGCGCTGCGCCACTGCTCCTCCTTCGAGCATGGATGATCGGCCCGAGCCGATGCATGGTTTCTGGGATGACTCTACGTCTCGCCCACCGGGACCGCTCGCAATCCCGCGCCCTCCCGCCCAACGACGGCGCCCTGGGGACGGTGACGGCGGCAGGCCCGGCTCTTCCCGGCGCGATGCGGGGCGCCCGGCTCAGGCGACGGTGTCAGCCACGCACCACACCGTGGTCGTGGGCGGCACGACAAGGCGGCCATCAGCATGGGCGAGTTCATGCGAGGCCAGCAGCACCTCGGCGTGCTCGGGGAGGCTGATGGAGGCGCTGGTGGTGTTGGCCAGGACGAGCGTGTCCCGCACCAAGATCGCCAGGGCGTCATCCGGGCACCACCCCATCCCCGAGACGAAGGCCATGGGGGCGTCGGGGAGCTGCCTGTCCCGCCGCAGACGGGAGGCGTGACGAACGGTCGCCACCGGGGAGCCGAGCAGATCGCCCTGCTCGGCCGCGAGGCGGTTGACCTCGCCGACGAGCGCCAACGGGCTGTCGTCCTTGTCGTCGTCGAGGATGCCGACCTCGTCCCCCTGGCGGAGGTAGACGGCTCCCGGCAGCGCCAGCATGAGCGTCTGGAGGGCTGTCCCACGGCGCAGGCGCGTGGCGCGGTCCGTGACGAACCAGCGGCGGTCGTCGCTCGGCTCGAGCTCGGGACGGTAGCGGTACGGGGGCATGACGCGCCATGCGGGAGGGGCGCCGAAGCGCTCGTACTCCTCCAGTGAGGCCGTCAGGTGCCGGGTGATCGAGTCGGCGTCCCAGCGCGTGAGGAAGAGCCTGTCATTGCGCAGGTGGTGGAACCAGTCCTTCTGCAAGTGGTGGCGCAGGCTGTCCCCGTACTCCGCGGTGACGTCCGCGCCGAGGATGCCATCGGGCGTCGAGGAGCTCACGAGCATGAGCAGCTCCGCGCAGGTCCGGCTCAGCAGGTCGAGATTGGTCTCCTCGCTGGCCTCGGGCGGGAGGATCGCGCCCAGGTCGATGCCGTCAACACCGGCGTCGATGAACTCCTCCGCGCGCTCGATGAGCCCGGGCCCCAGGGCCTCCTGGCCGGCTGTCAGCGGGTTGTCGTCATGCGCGTGCCGGCCGGTGACCGGCCCGAGAGCGCCCGAGAGCCGGGTGATGACCCGCAGGCCCCGGGCGTGGGCGGCGTCGGAGAAGCGGCGGAGGTCCTCCAGACCGGGGTCCCCCAGGCTGAAGAGGCTGGGGCGCACGAGGACGCCGTCACAGCTCAGCGACTTGGCGTGGTCCAACAGGCTGACAGCCTGGTCATGATCGACCTGGCCGATCACCGGGGCGTTGAGCTCGTAGACCTGAGCGCCTCTCCACCAAGCGTGATCGTTGCTCTGGGGACGATGGACCAGGGTTGTCGTCGTCATGACAGCCGGCTTCCTTCCATCGAGCGCGAGCGCGGCGTCGACCCGGCAGCGCGCCAAGGATAGAGTGAGAGAGGACCCGTCGGGGATCGGGGCGCCTCGGGTGCACTGACCATACCAATGCCGGGCGTCAGGCGCAGGTCGTCCCACCTTTTCCCACCAGGAGTCGCATCACACGCCCGTCGGCGCGCGGCTCCCAGGCCCGTCGCCCCGGCACGCCTGCGCCAGTCGCTAAGGGCGCGTGCGCTACCTTGGGCTGGTGACCCTCCCAGCGCACAGCGATGACACCGGCCTCCCGCTGCCGGCGCCCGGCGGCCGAGCGGGCTACGGCCAGCAGGACGCCGAGCGCTTCTGGGCTGAGCGGGCGAAGAACCCCCAGCGCACCCCCTTCGAGCGCGATCGCGCCCGTGTGCTGCACTCCTCCGCCCTGCGCCGCCTGGGGGCCAAGACCCAGGTGCTCGGCCCCGCCTCCGATGACTTCGTGCGCACCCGGCTCACCCACTCACTGGAGGTCGCGCAGGTGGGACGGGCCCTCGGCCAGGAACTCGGCTGCGATCCCGACATTGTCGACGCCGCCTGCCTCTCCCATGACCTGGGCCACCCGCCGTATGGGCACAACGGGGAGAAGGCGCTTAACGAGGTCGCCCGCTCGATCGGCGGCTTCGAGGGCAATGCCCAGACCTTCCGCATCCTGACCCGCTTGGAGCCCAAGACCATCGACGCCGCGGGGCGCGGCCTGGGGGTCAATCTCACCCGTGCCAGCCTCGACGCCGTCGCCAAGTACCCCTGGGCCAAGGGGGAGGGGCCGGGAGGGCCGGACGGCAAGAGCGCCCGGAAGTACTCCGTCTACGACTCCGACCGGGATGTCTTCGAGTGGATGCGCGCGGGCGCCCCGGCTGGGCGGCGCTGCATCGAGTCGCAGATCATGGACCTGGCCGACGACATCGGCTACTCGGTCCACGACGTCGAGGACGCCGTCGCGCTGGGGCGCATGGACCCGGGGGCCCTGGACCGCCCTGGCGAGATCGACGGCATCGTCGGCGCCACGCGGGCCTGGTACGGCTCCGCCTTCAGCGCCGACGAGCTTGGCGCCGCCTGGGAGCGCCTGGCCGGGACCCCGTACTGGATCGACTCCTACGATCACGGCATCGCCGACGCCGCCGCCCTCAAAAACCTCACGAGCCAGCTCATCGGCCGCTTCGTCGGCGCGGTGGCCGCGGCCACCAGGTCGGTGGCCGGTGACGGCCCGCTGACCCGCTACGCCGCCGACCTCGTCATCCCCGCCTCCACGGCCGCCGAGATCCTCGTCCTCAAAGGCGCGGCCGTCCGCTACGTCATGGCGCCCCGGGAGCACGAGCGCGTCTACCTCATCCAGCGCACCGAGATCTTCGACCTGGCGGACGCCCTCCTGGAGTCGGGGGACAAGCACCTCGATCCGATCTTCGCCGGGCTCTGGCGGGCCGCGGACGACGATGCCGGGCGCACCCGGGCGGTCATCGACCAGATCGCCTCGCTGACCGACACCTCCGCCCGCGCCTGGCACGCCCGCATCTGCGGGATGCTCTCCGAGATCCCCGACGGGCTGTGAGCATCGGCGGCTCGCGGGCCGTTGGCGGGCCCGGCGGACCCGGCTTCACCGGCCCGCCCCGCGCCCCCTGCCGGCCCGGTCGGCTCATGCCGCCGGCCCCGCCCCGGGCCTCCTGGCGGCGCTCCTCGGGGCCTGATGGCGCCAGCCGCCGCTCGTCGGAGCCTGTCAGTGCCCGGACGTAGGATGGCGCCATGGCGGGACTGATCAAGCGCGAGGACATCGACGCGGTGCGCGAGCGCGCCCGGATCGATGAGGTCGTCGCCGAGCACGTCACCCTCAAGCCCGCCGGCGTCGGCTCGCTCAAGGGCCTGTGCCCCTTCCACGATGAGCGCACCCCCTCCTTCCACGTCCGGCCCCAGGTGGGCATGTACCACTGCTTCGGCTGCGGTGAGGGCGGGGACGTCATCTCCTTCATCCAGAAGATCAACCACCTGCCCTTCGCGGAGGCCGTCGAGCACCTCGCGGGGAGGGTCGGCGTGCAACTGCGCTACGAGGAGGGCGGCGGTCAGGTACGCCGCGGCGTCGAGCCGGGCACCCGGCAGCGGCTCCTGGACGCCAACCGCCTCGCCGAGGCCTGGTTCATCGAGCAGCTCGCCACGCCCGCCGCCCAGCACGGGCGGGACTTCCTGACCTCGCGGGGCTTCGACCGCCTCGCCGCCGAGCGCTTCGGCGTCGGCTACGCCCCGGCCGGATGGGACAACCTCGCCCGCCGCCTGCGTGACGCCGGGTACACCGAGGCCGAGCTCGTGGAATCCGGCCTGTGCTCCCAGGGCGGTCAGGACGGCCGCCGCGTCTACGACCGCTTCCGTGACCGGCTCATCTGGCCCATCCGCGACGTCACCGGCGCGACGCTCGGCTTCGGGGCGCGGCGGCTCTCCGAGGAGGACAAGGGCCCCAAGTACCTCAACACCCCGGAGACGGCCATCTACCACAAGGCCCAGGTCCTCTACGGCCTCGACCTCGCTAAGCGCGACATCGCCCGCGAGCACTCGATCGTCGTCGTCGAGGGCTACACGGACGTCATGGCCGCCCACCTGTCCGGCGTGCCCACCGCCGTGGCCACCTGCGGCACCGCCTTCGGCAGTGAGCACGTGCGGATCGTGCGCCGCCTGCTGGGGGATGTCGCCGATCCCTCCGCGGGCGTCATCTCCGGCAACCGCGCGCGCGGCGGTGAGGTCGTCTTCACCTTCGACGGCGACGCCGCGGGTCAGAAGGCCGCCATGCGGGCCTACGCCGAGGACCAGCACTTCGCCGCCCAGACCTTCGTCGCCGTCGACCCCCACGGCTACGATCCCTGCGACCTGCGCATGGCGGAGGGCGACCAGGCCATCCCGCGCCTGCTGTCCCGGCGCATCCCCCTGTTCGAATTCGTCATCCGCACCTCCCTGGGCAGCGTCAACCTTGACACCGCCGAGGGGCGCGTGTCTGGGCTGCGGGCCGCGGCGCCCGTGGTCGCCGGGATCCGTGACCGGGCCCTGCGCCGCGAGTACACGCGGCGCCTGGCCGGCTGGGTCGGCATGCCCAACGAGGAGGCCCGCGCCGCCGTGCGCGCCTACGAGGGCCGCGCTTGGCGCGCCGAGGATCCGCCCCCGGAGGACGGCGGTCAGCCGGCCACGGCGGCGCGCCCGGGCCTGCCCGCGGCGGATGACCCGGTGGCCGCCCTGGAGCGCCAGGCCCTGGAGGTCATCCTGCAGATGCCGCTCGTCGCCGAGCGGGCGGGCGCTGACGACATCGCCCCCGCCTCCTTCACCCTCCCGATCCACCGCGCGGTTTTCGAGGCCGTGCAGGCCGCTGGCGGCACCAGCACGCTGCCGGGTCTCGTCGAGCGCGCCAGCGCCGCCGGCATGGAGCCGCGCGAGGCCCAGTCCCGCGCGATCCGCCACTGGATCGACCTCGTGCGTGGCGGGGCCATCACCTCCGTCGACTCCGCCATCACCGAGCTCGTCGTCGCCCCCCTGCCGCTGCCCGCGCCGCGCGGCAAATCCCCTGAGCTCGACGCCGAGGCGGTGCGCCGCTACGCCGAGGGCGTCCTGGCCGCCCAGGTGCGGCTCGACATCAATCGCCGCCTGGCCGAACTGCGCGCCCGGCACCGGCGCATGAGCCCCGAGGACGAGGGCTACCGGGATCTCTTCGAGGAGATCACCGGCCTGGAGCGCCGCCGCCTACGGATCGGGCAGCGCCCATGAGCCCGGCGCGCTGGCCCCGACCCCACGGGCGAGATGAGGACGAGCGGCGCCCGCGGCGCTGGCGGCGCGGGGGACTCACGCCCGCCGGCCTGCCAGCCCCCTGCCGGGCCCAGTTGCCCCAGGGCAGGCTCCTGGGCGCCGTGCCGATCGATGAGGCGGGGGAGTCCTGGGCCGTCGCCATGACAAGCGGTCTGGTCATCGTGTCGGCCGACGCCCTGGCCGCCGAGCACCCCTGGGACCGCATCGACAAGGGCTCCTGGGACGCCGAGGCCCGTGCCTTCACCCTCACGCTCTCCGACGCCCCCGAGCAGCGCCTGGCCCTCACGGTCCCCGCCCGGATCGAGCAGGGGGGCGCGGCCCGCCCCGTCGCCGTCGACCGCTTCGCCCGAGCGCTGCGCCAGCGCGTGGAGGCCTCCCTCGTCCACCTTGTCACCAGGAGCCTGCCCAGCGGAGCCCAGGCGCGGATTGCCATCCGGCGGGACGCCGACGGGGCCCTCTACGCCGTCGCCTCCCCAGAGCCCGCCAGTGCGGCGACGGCGGAGGACCGCGCCGAGCTCGAGGCCCTCCTACGGCAGGCCCGCGACAGTGTGGGTCTGGACACACGCTGACTTTGCCCCGGTCTGGCGCGCATTCACGGGCGCGGCACGATTCGACGCCCCGGCTCGGTGTTGCTAGAGTTCTATCCGCGCTCAGCGCCTTTCCCGCGTAGCTCAATGGCAGAGCATCCGACTGTTAATCGGACGGTTGCTGGTTCGAGTCCAGCCGCGGGAGCCCACCACGGGCCCCGGCCACAACGGCCGGGGTTCCGTCGTTCCCGAGACCGTCTGGTGAGGGCTGTGGACCGTCCATCAGCCCCAGAATCCAGGCAGCGGGAATCCGGGTCAGCAGTTCGATCCGCTTCGCCAGTGCGACGACGTCGCGCGGCTGGGTGTTGCCCGCCTCCCACTGCGCGTAGGTGCCGGGCTTGGCGTCGAGCGCAGCGGCGAAGTCTCGCTGCGACATGCCCACTTCGAGACGCGCCTTGCGCAGGTAGTCAGCAAGTGTCCACTTCGGAATCCAAAGCGAAGACGGTTGTGGTGCGATGCTCATGGTGAGAGTGTGCCACAACCGCGCAACCCACGCAATGCGCTTGTTACCCAAGCATGCTTGACCTGACGGCACATGCCGCGTATGTTGCTCGCCATGAGCAAGCATGCTTTGAACAAGCGATCCTCACTCAGTTCTGTTGAGGCTGCCGCGATCCTCGGGGTCAGCCGTGACACCGTCGTCCGAGCCGCCGACCGAGGAGAGATCCCAGTCAGGCGGACGCCTGGGGGCCAGCGCCGCTTCAATCCGGATGATGTCGAGGCGTACAGAGCGCGACTCGCCTCGGTCCCGCAGGTCCCGGCCGCGCTCGCGGCCTCCTCTGGTGGGGAGGCGGCGTGATGGTCTTGCGTCGTTCGCTCAGTCGTCCTGTGTGGTGCGCTGTCGCCGCGTTCGCCCTGTTCGTCTTGCTGCTCGCTCGGCCCGACGTGTATAGCGCTGTCGGGCTCGCAGCAGCGCTCGCGGCTCAGACGGCCATGTCGCTGTCACTCGCGCTCCAGGTGCGACGTGCATGCGATGTGCTGGACGCAGTTCTAGGTGGCGCCACCAAGGACGCGCGAGAACTCGAAATCTTGTGGCCGCCAGTTCCGAGTTTGGGACGGCGGGCAGCCAGGTCACGAGGTATTTCCCATGCCGGTGGGGGTGACGCATCATGACCAGGAACCATGTCTCATCGTTGATGGGGGCGGACCTGAACTGCTCCTGGCCGCCCATCGGAACCCGAGCGAGCGATGCGACCGCACCAAGTTCTCTATCGCATGGGTCGAAGAGGAGCACCCCGCTGGCATCGACTTCCCCCCGTGTTGCGCACGAGGCCCTGGTCTCTGTATCTCCCGTCGATAAGCGTTGAGGGGAAGAGCGGCTTGATCTCTAGGATCGGCAGCTTCTGCCGACTCCTCACCTCCTGCCAGAGCACGAGCAGGAATGTCAGTACACCGGCCACCGCGCCTATGCGGGTCAGGAGATCGTCCATGCGCCGGATCCTAGCCACTTCTCGTGGTGAGACGACTGAGGGGGTGGCGTGATGGGTGCTTACTCGGAGCTTCGCACCATGCTGCCGTCTCGTGTTCAACTGAAGTTGAATCGGGTGCGCGATGAGGCCCTGGCCATGGACGACCATGTGGAGGCTGTCCGGCATGCTGTGGGCGCCACGCGTGACATCCTCGTCGACTGGCAGGTGGACGGGAAGCGCTTCGTTCTGCGTTCCCCCACCGCCGCGCCGGCTTGGCTCACCGTTGATGGTGCCCGTCTGTACTTGTGGGGCATCCTGCGTGAGATGCGTTGCTCACGGGGTCTCGTTCAGGCGGAGGACCCCATCCCGAAGCCAGGCCACCACGGTGGTCGCGAGCAGCACCATGCTGCGTGCCGTGACCTGGTCGGTCTTGTCCGTGTGGTCGCCCCCGTGGCGGCCCGGCTGGTAGCCGATGGTGCGAAGGGTGTTCGCAAGGATCTCCAGCGGCGGTTTGACGGTCCCCTGCCCGTTGGTCTTGTAGGCGCGTTCGGGCAGTCGGCACGCCCACTTCGACGGGTTGTCGGTGAGCGCGCGGGTCATCTTCCCGAGCGTGGCCTTGGAGTCCGCCGGGGTGGTGATCGGCTTGAGGAGGGTCTCGACGGCCTTGATGGCCTGGCCCCAGCCGGCGGTGGGGTCGGGGTTGCGGCCGAAGGCCAGGCGCCACGCGTCCGCGAGAAGCTCACTCGCTTTGTCGTCGGGGCTGGTGGCTCTGGTGTAGAGCGCCCAGGTGCTCGGGTCGAGGCGCTGGACGAGCCCGCTTCCGTCGGGGGCCACGCGCAGTTCGTGCCCGGCGAAGTCGAGCATGAGGTCCAGGACGTCCGCATCCCCGAGACCGCGGGAGAGCAGGTTGTCGACGAGGTCGAGGGCGTCGAGGTCACGGCGCGATCTGTTGTACCCGATCTGCCCGACGAAGAGAGTGACGGCATCCTTTCCGACGTAGTCGGACCTCAGCGGGATGTGAAGGCTCAGGGCAAGGAAACGAGCGAGTCCTTCGTCGTCGAGGGCGTCGATGAGCCACAACTGAAGCGGCTCCCACAGGAAGTCGGGGACGCCCTCGACGGGCTCGAAGGGCGGTCTCTTGCCCATGCGGACGGACAGGGGGATGTGCCTGGTCTCGCTCATGACTCCTCCTCGGTAGGCGGTGACGGCGCTGCGTGTGGCTGTGCGGCGTCGTCGGGTGGTGGTGCCTCGGAGCCTACCGAGGCGGATCCCTCGGGCCTCGGTCAGGAGGTGGCGTGATGGCGTTCCTGACTGGTGATGGGGTTGTTTCTCAGGCGAGTCGACAGTTGAGCCAGGAGGAGATTGCTTCTGCGTTCAGGCCTGATGGTGCCTCGTGGCCTTCGTTGGCTGATGAGGAGCCGGATAGGGAGGCACTGGTTCGGGTTGCTCGCCGGGTGATGCGTCTTGAAGCGGGTGATGTTCCTGCTGGGGAGCGCGTGGGGTACTTGCGGGCGAAGCTCGATGTTCTGACCGCGGTCGATGAGGCGGCCCTGGATATGGGCTTGGATCCGCTCAGGCCTTCATGCCTGGCCGATGGCCTTGAGGATGTGACTCGCGATTTCCCCGGCCGCCGTGCTGACGCCGTTGGTGAGCAGGCCGGCGATGGTCGGGTAGGCGACAAGGGTGCTGATCTTGCTCCAGCGTTCTTTCCACGTCTTGTCGGTGCTCTCTCCTGCTGCGGCCTTGACTGCGGTGACCGCGTCGTCTGCGGCCTCGGCGAAGTCGGCAAGGTTGTAGGCGCCGGGGTTGGCCAGGCAGTTGCGCAGGTGGTTGACCACTCGCTGCAGGTGGATGCGGAGCTGGTCGGTAAGAGTCGGGTCGTTCTCGATGCCCTCGGAGATTTGGTTCGCAAGATCCATGAGTTGCTCGTGGGTCTGGTTGCCCGGGGCGGGGGTCAGCATGTCCAGGACCTCGGCGAGGGAGTCCAGGGAGTCCATGGCGGACTGCGGGCACACCTCTTCCGGGGAGTAGAAGTTGGACCAGGCCTTGCCGATGGCGAGGGTGCTGTTGACCCAGATCGGGTAGTTGCGGCGGAAGGGGCGGACTCTGCGGCCGACCCGTTCGAGAGTGTCGATGAGCCTGTTGATATCGATCAGCCAGACGGCGGATTCGAGGAGGGCGGCATAACTCTCGTCACTGATGACAAGGCCATTGCCCTCGACGATGTTCCATCGGTTAGTGGTTCGAGTCCGCTCGCGGGAGCGGATAGAGCCCCGGACCCAAGGTCCGGGGCTCTTCGCGTTGTTGCTATCGGTGGGCCGTTGTCGGCATCGGTGGGCGGCGTCGGTAGGCCGTTGAGGACAGCGTTGGGCCGCCGAGAGCAACGCGGGGCCGTTGTCGGCATCGGTCGGCCGTCGAGAGTAGCGCTGGGCCGTTTGTGGCATCGGTGGGCCGAGTCGCTGGTCTGTTGGACGTCCTGCGCGGGACCCGGCCTGGGTGCTGCTGGATCGTTGAGGGCATCGGTGGGCCGCCGAGAGCAACGCGGGGCCGTTTGCAGCACCGAAGGGCCGTCGAGAGCAACGCGGGGAGCGCTGCTTTGGATGGCTTAGCGCTGCCCTGGACGGCCCAGCGCTGCTTTGGGCGGCCCACAGTTGCCCTATGGAAGGCCTACTGCCGCTTCTCGATGAGCGGCGAGCGGGCGCTGTGGCCACCAGACCCACGACGGCGTCATTACCTGGCGCAGCCCGGGCATCCCAGCCGTGAGCGATCAGGATCTTCGTCTCGGCGGTACCAGTGTGACCAGCAGAAACCGTCCTCTTGGCCCGCCGGCCGAGCCGCGGGGGCGAACCAGGGGCAGGAGGCGGCTGCTGTCAAGAGTTCCGCCGGCCGACCCGGGGAGGGCGAACCAGGGGCAGGAGGCGGCTGCTGCCAAGAGCCCCGCCGGCCGACCCGCGGGGAAGAGAGGGACGTGCTTCACATTTCTGTGAATCATCCCCCGCCCGCGCGATTTCCTCCCCCCTCCCGCCGGGGCATGGGAGTGCAGGTGAGAGCACTAGTGGGTGCCAGAAACCGCCGCCTATCTGGTGATTTGGTCAATAGAACCTGAAAAAGCCCTGATCAAAGCCCTAGTGGGGGTGCTCTAGCATGGGGCGCACGACCCAGTGGTGCTCGATTGCAAGGGGGAGGGAAGAGGCTCTCCTGCAAGGGGGGAAGAGGCTCTCCGCAGCGCGTCAGCATCATCACGACACAGGAGGCAACCCGTGCCACGAGCCGAAAGCCTGAGCGAGCGCCCCATGAGCGATGGCCCCGCTCCGGCCGGCCCCCGTCACGCGGGAGGCGGTACCGCCAGCACTGTCGGATCACGTCGCGTCGCGCTCGCCGCGCTGAGCACGGCGGCGGTTGGCGCGGTCGGCGAGCTCAGCGCCCTGCTGTGGGAGAGCGGCCCAGGGAGCAGTGCTTCCGCGGCGGCCCCGGGCGGTCCGGCCCCGGGCGAGGGCGGGCCCCTGGCCCTGCCGGACGCCCTGAAGCGAACCGTGGCCGGGGGCGACGAGGGGGACACCGGCGACACCAGCCCGGATCCCTCCGCCGCGGGCAGCGGGATGAATGACGCCGACGGCGCCAGCGGGGCGCGGGGCGCGGGTGGCGCGCGCGACGGCTCTGGGGTGTCTGACGACGGCGCCCAGGCCGCATCGCCGGCCCAGGCCGGCACCGGTGGCGCGGCGCAGGCCGGTGGCGCGGCCCAGGCCGGCACCGGTGGCGCGGGTGGCGCCAACAGCGGTGAGGCCCCGTTCTCCTCCGGCAGCGGGAGCGCCCCGGAGACCGCCAAGACCGACGTCCTCGACGTCTACCGCAAGGCCCCGGGAACAGCAGACCTTGAGGCCTCCTCCGGGCTCGCCCCCGGACTCCGGCTGCGCACCTCCTCGGCATGGCACCTCGCCAGGCGCGCCTCCATCGCCGCCACCGCGGAGATCGCCTCCGATATCGAGACGATGGGCGCCACCGCCTGGATCGACAGGCAGCTGGCCCCCGAGGGCATCGATGACACCTACGCCGAGAGCCTGGTCTCACGCCACTACGGGTGGTCCCGGCTCTCCGCCCTTGAGATCAAGCGGATCACCGGCGACCACTCCGCCAAGGCCTCGCCGTCGGTCATCAACGCCGCCCTGACCCGGATGCGCTTCGGCAACAGGGTCCTGGCCGAGTCCGTCGTCGAGCTCATGGCCGACCACGTCTACGTCCCCATCCACGGCAAGGGGGAGCCCTTCATCACGGAGTTCGACGTCCTGCTGCGCAAGCACGCGCTGGGCCGCTACGCCGACCTCCTCTACGCCGCGGTGACCAACGCCGCTCTGCTGCGCGAACTGGACAACACCGCTTCCACCAAGGACAACCCCAACGAGAACCTGGGGCGCGAGCTCCTAGAGCTCTACACCGTGGGGCGCGACTCCTACTCGGAGGAGGACGTCAAGGCCTCCACCCGCATCCTGACCGGCAACGGCAACGACTGGACCACCATGAGTTACGTCTACCGGCCTGAGCAGCACGCCGTCGGGAGCGTCGACGTGCTGGGCTTCTCCGACGCCAACACGGATGCCTCCGCCGGTCAGCGCATGCTCAAGCGCTATGTCGAGCACCTGTGCCACCTGCGGCCCACCGCTCTCAGGCTCGCCAAGAGGATCGCCCGCCGCTACATCGCCGACGAGCCCTCCGACGCCGCTGTGGAGGCGATCGCGAAGGCCTACTTGGACAACGACACATCCATCGCCTCCGCCGTCAAGGCCGCGCTCACCCATCCCGACTTCGCCGCCTCGGTGGGCAGGAAATGGCGCCGCCCCACGGAGTTCTACATGACGATCGCCCGTGCCGCCCACGCCCGGGTCGCCGTCGCCCACGGGGACGTCAACGTCGGCGATTACTTCAACCTGGGCACCTATGGCTGGCTCATTAAGGAGGCCGGCCACGAGCCCCGGATGTACGGGAGCGTTGACGGCTACCCGGACACCGCCGAGTACTGGATGTCCGCGGGGATCACGATGGCCCTGTGGAACGGCGCCCAGAACGCCGTCGACGGCGATAAGAGGGAGTCGGGCAGGACCGACTGGCCCACGGCGCTGTCCATCGCCGCCGGCCAGCCTGCGCTGGAGACGGCGCGGCGCATCACCTGGCACCTCACGGGCTACGCCTGGGCAGACGCCGAGCTCTCCGGGGTCGCCGAGGTGCTCGCCGGCCTGCCCGGCACCGGCACCGCGGCCACCTGGACCGTCACTGACAAGCACCTGCCTGCCTTCGCCGAGCACGCGGTCCGCCTGTGCTTCTGCAGTCCTTACGCCTTGCTGCGCTGAGAGGAGACGAGACAACCATGGAGCGCTCGGAGCCCAGGAACCGCAAGACCCGCTTCACCCAGGGCGCCGCCCTCATGAGGGAGGACATCGTCACCCCCATGCACCATCACGACGAGGCCCAGGACGCCCTCCTGGTCGACGTCGGCGGGCGGACCACGCGCATGACCGGCTGCCAGGCCGACGGCTACGTCACCGAGAAGCACGATCTGCCCGAGCTCACCGAGGTCGACCACGTCGACGGCGGCCCCACGAATGTCAAGCGCCGCCATGTCCTGGCCGGCGCGGCCGCCGGCTTCGGCGCGCTGCTGACGAGCACGTCCATGCCCCGATACTCCTTCGCGGCCCCCGCAGCGGACGGCGGGAACGAGTTGCTCGTCTGCGTGTTCATGCGCGGCGGCTTCGACGGGCTGTCCGCCGTCGTCCCCCTCAACGACCCCGCCTACTACGCGGCCCGGCCCATGATCGCCGTGCGCGCCGAGCAGACGACGCCCCTCGACTCCACTTGGGGCCTCAACAACCACATGAAGGCCCTCAAGCCGATCTGGGACGCCGGGGAGATGGCCATCATCCAGGGCTCGGGCTCGCCGGATGTCTCCCGCTCGCACTTCACCGACCAGGTCACGGTGGAGCGGGCCGCCCCGGCGTCGGTCCGCTCGGGCTGGCTCGGACGCCACCTCCAGACCAAGTCCGCGGACACGGGGACCTTCCGGGGCGTGACCATCGGGGCCTCCACGGTCTTCTCCCTGACCACCAACAGCCTCGATACCCTGGCGGTGTCCTCCATCGACGAGTTCGACCTGCGGGTCTGGGGCGGGGACGATATGAAGTCCCGTGTCCGGCGGGCCCTGGACGAGATGTACGGGAGCGCCGGGGGAGAGTTCCAGCGCTGCGCGCAGTCGGCCTTCGACGCCGCCAGCACCCTCCAGCGGGTCCGCTCCTCCTACCCCCAGGCCCCGAGCGCCGGCTACCCGGACTCCGACTGGGGCAGGGGGCTGGCGGAGATCGCCCGCATGGCCAAGGCCGGGGTGGGCATGGAGGTCGCCTGCATCGACATCGGGGACTGGGACATGCACTCCGGCCTGGGCCAGGCCGCCGACGAGCAGGCCTGGTTCTCCAGACGCGCCCGTGACTTCGCCGACGGTCTGGCGGCCTTCCGCAAGGACCTGGGGGGCAAGTGGGCGACGACGACGATCGTCACCATGAGCGAGTTCGGCAGGCGCGTCGCGGAGAACGGCTCAGGCGGGCTCGACCACGGGCAGGGAAACACGATGTTCGTCATGGGCGGGGGAGTTAAGGGCGGCCGCGTCCTGGGCACGGTCCCCAGCCTGGTGGAGTCCAATCTCTCCCTGGGGGACGTCCCGATCACCCTGGACTACCGCCAGGCGCTGTCCGAGATCGTGTCGAACAAGCTCGGCAACAAGGCCTCCGTCAAAGAGGTCTTCCCCGGCTTCACCCCTGGGACCCCGCTGGGCATCGTCTGAGGGGCTCGTCGGCCGTGAGAGGATGGGCCCATGGCGTATCGCGACATCCGCATCATCGGCGACCCGGTCCTGCGCACGGAGTGCGCCTGGATCACTGACATCGACGACTCCGTGAAGTCTCTCGTGGAGGACCTCCTCGAGACGGTCGATGAGGATGGCCGCGCGGGCCTGGCCGCCAATCAGATCGGCGTCGGGCTGCGGGCGTTCTCATGGAACATCGACGGCGAGATCGGCTACATCCTCAACCCCCGCCTCGATGAGCTCGTCTGGGACGAGTACCAGGACGGTGACGAGGGCTGCCTGTCGGTGCCGGGCCTGTGGTTCCCCACCAAGCGCGCGTGGTACGCGCGAGCCACGGGCATCGACCTCGATGGCAAGGAGATCGTCGTCGAGGGGGAGGAGCTCATGGGCCGCTGCCTGCAGCACGAGTGCGACCACCTCGAGGGCCACCTCTACCTGGACCGCCTGGACCGCAAGAATCGGGCGCGCGCCATGAAGGAGCTGCGCGAGCAGGGGCTGTGAGCCCGATGCCCCTCGCGGGCGAGGCGCCTTGAGTGAGGGCTCGCATCCTGGCATGATTCAAGGGCGCGCCGCGCGCATCATGATGACCGCCCCGGAAGCACTTGGCGAGATCGTTGGGGAAGACGACCCTCGACCAATCCAGGAGGCTGTTGATCGTGAACGGTGGTTACACCCGCGGTGTACTTTTCGTGCACTCCGCCCCCCGGGCGCTGTGCCCACATATCGTCTGGGCGGCTCAGAACGCCCTGGGCACCGAGCTCCGCCTCGATTGGACCGAGCAGCCTGCCGCTCCTGGCATGATGCGCGCTGAGACCAGTTGGGTGGGGCGGGTCGGCATGGGCGCGGTCCTCGCCTCCGCCCTGCGGGGGTGGGCCAACCTGCGCTACGAGGTGACGGAGGAGGCCAGTCCCGGCTCCGACGGCGGGCGCTGGTCGCACACCCCGGACCTCGGGATCTTCCACGCCCAGACCGATGTCCACGGCAATGTTGTCGTCCCAGAGGACCGCATCCGCGCCGCCCTCCAGTACGCCTCCCAGCCCGAGGCCATGAGGCGGCACCTCGACCTCGCCCTGGGCCAGGCCTGGGATGACGAGCTCGAGCCCTTCCGCTACGCCGGCTCCGGCGCCCCCGTGCGCTGGCTTCACCGGGTGGGCTGAGGGGCTCGCGGTCAGAGCCGGCGCAGCACGAGGGCGGCGTTGTGCCCGCCAAACCCGAAGGAGGTCGACGCCGCGCTGCCCAGCCCCGGCGCCTCGCGACCATCCGGGCCGACGACGTCGAGCCCCAGGTCCGCGATCTCAGGGTCGATCCGGCCGGGTAGGAGCGTGGGTGGCAGGAACCCGTCGACGATCGCCATGGCGGCCAGCACCGCCTCCAGGCCACCGGCGCCACCGAGCAGGTGCCCGGTGGCTGATTTCGTGGCGCTGAGCGCCGCTCCGTGGGCGACTCGGGCGATCATCCGCGCCTCGACGAGATCACCCGCGGGCGTGGATGTGGCATGGGCGTTGATGTGGCCGAGCTCGGCCGGGGCGAGGCCGGCTTGGGCCAGAGCCTGGCGCAGGGCGCGCTCCTGCTGAGCGCCGGTGGGGTCGGGCCGCGCGATATCCATGGCATCGGCGGTGATAGCGCTGCCGGCGAGATGGGCGAGCGGCCGCGCGCCCCGCGCGCGCGCGTGCGCGGCGGCCTCCAGGACGACGACGCCGGCACCCTCGCCCAGGACGAATCCATCGCGGTCCGCCGCCAGGGGGCGCGAAGCCCCGGCGGGGTCGTCGTTGCGAGTGGACAGGGCCCGCATGGCGGCGAACGCGGCGACGGTCATCGGGTGCAGCGCGGCGTCCGTGCCCCCGGCCAGCACCATGTCGGCGCGGCCCAGGGCGATCAGGTCGGCGCCGTGGGCGATGGCCTCGGCGCCGGAGGCGCAGGCGGCCACGGGGGAGTGGATGCCCGCCCTCGTCCCGAGCTCGATGCCGACGGCGACAGCCGGGGCGTTGGGCATCAGCGCGGGCACCGCCGTGGGCGCCACCCTGCGAGCGCCCCGCTCCCGCAGCGCGTCCCAGGCCCCCATGACGGAGAGCACCGGGCCCATCCCGGGCGAGATAGACACCGCTAGCCGCTCCTGGTCGATCTCGGGGGAGCCCGCCTGGGCCCAGGCCTCGCGGGCGGCGATGAGCGCCAGTTGGCTGGCGCGGTCGAGCCTGCGCAGCTCCCGGGGCCCCAGGACCCCGGAGGGCTCGACGGCCAGGGGCGCGGCGATGCGCACCGGCAGCCCCATGTCCTCCGCCCAGTCCTCGGTGATCGCCCGCACGGCGCAGGCGCCCGAGCGCAGCGCGCGCCAGGTACTCGCCACGTCCCCGCCCAGCGGCGTGGTGGCACCCAGACCGGTGATGACGACCTGCCGCTCCGGGTCCTGTCCCAGCCCTTGGGCGGCTGGGTGACCGGGCTCCACCGCGGGCACGGGGTCAGGCCTTGCGCGCCATGACGTGCTCGACAAGGGCGCCCACGGTCGGCAGCGCGGGGATGAGCGAGTCCTCGAGGGCCACCCCGAGGCGCTCCTCGACCTGCGTGGCGATGGTGAGCAGCCCCAGGGAGTCGATGTCGAGGTCCTCGGCGAAGCGCGAGTCGCTGGTGATCAGCGCCGGCGCCACGCCAGCCTCCTCGGCGGTGAGCTCGATGATGACGCCCTGGACGTCGGTGGCCTGCTCGGTGTTGTCGGCCATGGTGGTCTCCTTGGTGTGGGTCGGGGCGGCATGCGCCGCCGGGTGGGTGGCAGTTGTGGGACGAGGGGGGCGACCGGGGCCCGGGGCGGGGTCAGAGGCGTGAGGCCGCCGCGAGCCGGCCGACGAGGACCGCCATGTGGAGCATGAGCCCGTCGCGAGGATTCGTGGCGTCCCAGCCGACCTGCTCGCTCACCCTCCCCAGCCGGTAACGGACCGTGTTGGCGTGGACGAACAGGGCGCGAGCCGTCGCCTCCAGGCTCCCGCCGAGCGCCAGGTAGGTGGCGACGGTCTCCTCGAAGGGGTCGCCCATGGCGTGGAGCGGCTCGTGGACGAGGGCGAGGATCTGCTCATGGGCGAGCTCGTCGCCGGACAGCAGGCGCTCGGGCAGGAGGTCATCGGCGCGCACGGGGTTGGGGGCCTCGGCCCAGCCCGGCAGCGCCCGCAGCCCGGCCAGGGCCGAGCGCAGGGAGAGCCCCGCGTGATCGACCTCGGGCACCACGGGGCCCACCACGGTCGGGCCATCGAGGGACGCGGCGATCTCCAGGGCGACCTCATCGAGGCCGCGCTCGGCGCGGCCCTCGCGGAGGGGGCGGCCGTGCGGGCTGTGCTGGCCGTGCGGGCCGGCAGGCCCACTGGGGGCCTCGGGGGAGGCGCCCAGGATGATGATGACCGAGTCTCCGCGCACCGAGACGAGGCAGTCCCCGGCCTGAGCACGGCAGGCGTCACGCAGGCGGGAGGTGGCAATCGCGCCCAGCGCCGTTCTCGACGCGATGGCGACCACGGGGCCGCGATGGGTCCAGCCGGCCGAGCCGGCGCGGGTGGCCGCCTCCGCGGGGGTGCCGTGGAGCATGGAGTCCACGGCGACCGATTCGAGGCGGGCGTCCCATGCGCCGCGGGCCTCGGCGGCGCGGGCGTAGACCTCGGCCGCGGCGAAACCGACGTCGCGGCCGAAGGTGAGCACGAGGATGCGGACGGTGTCATGGTCCTCGGGGGGAACCGCCTGAGGCGCCTCCTCGACGACGACGTCGAGAACGGTGCGCACGAGGTCGAGGGTCTGACCCAGGGTGATCGTGCCGGTCAGCGTCGCGGGGGCGACGGAGAAGATCTGGGAGGGCTTCGCCGCGCTCTCGGGCTCCTCGACGGAGTCGACGAACATCGACACGCCCAGGTGGGAGACCTTTTCGATCTGCTTGCGCGAGGCCTCGGGAAGCGTGCGGTACCAGGGATGGGCGGCGCTGATGCGGTCGAGGGAGTGCTCGATGATCGTGTTCTGCGCCCGCCGGAGGGCCGCGACAGACGCCTCGCTCAACTCGTCCATGATCAGATGCTACCCAGTGCGAGGCCGCCGACGATAATGTAGTGCACCCGATTGGGGCGCGATGAGCCGGGGAGAACGGGTCCCACGCCGTCGGCCCCGAGATCCTGATGGAGGACATGGACATGCGACCGGCGACTCGTACCGAGGTGGATCTCCTGGGATCGCGCGAGGTGCCCCTCGACGCCTACTGGGGCATCCACACGCTGCGGGCCATGGAGAACTTCCAGATCTCCGGGACCACCATCGGCGAAGTCCCCGAGTTCGTCCGGGGCATGGTCCAGGTCAAGAAGGCCTCCGCCCTGGCCAACGCCGAGCTGGGAACCCTGGCCCCCGATCTCGCGGAGGCCATCGTGTGGGCGTGCGATGAGATCCTCGTGGGCGGCCGGTGCATGGACCAGTTCCCGGTCGATGTCTTCCAGGGCGGCGCGGGCACCAGCCTGAACATGAACACCAACGAGGTCGTGGCGAACCTCGCCCTGGAGCGCCTGGGCTACGCCAAGGGCCGCTACGACGTCGTCAACCCCAACGACCACGTCAACAAGTCCCAGTCGACGAACGACGCCTACCCCACCGGCTTCCGCCTCGGCCTGCACCAGGCGGTGGCCGGGATGGAGGCGGACCTGTGCGACCTCATCGACGCCTTCCTCGATAAATCCCGCCAGTTCCACGACGTCCTCAAGATGGGGCGCACCCAGCTCCAGGACGCGGTCCCCATGAGCCTGGGCCAGGAGTTCAAGGCCTTCGCCGTCCTGCTCGATGAGGAGATCACGCGCCTCATGCACAACAGCGCCCTCCTCCTGGAGGTCAACCTAGGGGCCACCGCCATCGGCACCGGACTCAACACGCCCCCCGGCTACCCGCAGACCGCCGTGCGACACCTCAAGGAGGTCACGGGCTTGCCGGTCTCCGGGGCCCAGAACCTCCTGGAGGCCACGAGCGACACCGGCGCCTACGTGTCCATGCACGCCACGATCAAGCGCCTGGCGGTCAAGCTCTCCAAGATCTGCAACGACCTGCGGCTGCTCTCCTCGGGGCCGCGCGCCGGCCTGGCGGAGATTCGCCTGCCAGAGCGCCAGGCCGGCTCCTCCATCATGCCCGCGAAGGTCAACCCCGTCATCCCGGAGGTGGTCAACCAGATCTGCTTCAAGGTGATCGGCAACGATCTGACGGTGACCATGGCCGCTGAGGCCGGCCAGCTCCAGCTCAACGTCATGGAGCCCGTCATCGGGCAGGCGGCCTTCGAGTCGATCCACCTGCTGCGCCGGGCCATGCGCGTCCTGCGAGACCTGTGCGTCGTGGGCATTGAGGCCAATGAGGAGGTCTGCCGGCGCAACGTGCTCGACTCCATCGGCATCGTCACCTACCTCAACGAGGTGATCGGTCACCACAACGGGGACCTCGTGGGCCGCGAGTGCGCGCGGTCGGGGCGCTCGGTGCGCGAGGTCGTCCTGGAGATGGGCCTGCTGGAGGAGCCGGTTCTCGACGAGCTCCTCAGCGCGGAGAACCTGCTGCGGCCCAAGTACCGGGACGCCCAGCACTACTTGGGCGCGGATCCCTCTGTCGCCGCCGTGGACGCCTCAGCGGCGCAGGAGGGCGCCAGGGCCCCGCGCGAGGCCTGAGCCCCGCACGGGCCGGGGCCCGAAGTCCGCGGCAAGCGCGAGGGGCCCGGCTGGTGACGATCACCAGCCGGGCCCCTCGCGCCTAGCGGGCGCCGCGCTCAGGCGTCCCCGCCGTCGGAGCCGGAGGTGCCGGCGTTGACGTTGGTCAGGTCGTAGCGGGCGATGGCCTGGGCGACGACGTCGCGCCCGAGTTTGCCCTCATCCGCCAGCGCCTGCAGCGCCTTGACGACCACGGAGGCCGAGTCGATGAGGAAGAAGCGGCGCGCGGCCGGCCGGGTCTCGGAGAAGCCGAAGCCGTCGGCCCCCAGGGTGTGGTAGTTGCCCGGGACCCACTTGCGGATCTGGTCGGCGACGAGGTGGTCGTAGTCGCTCGTGGCGATGAAGGGGCCCTGCGCCGCCTGGAGGCGGGAGGTCACGAAGGGAACCCGCTGGTCGCCGGTGGGGTTGAGGAAGTTCTCCCTCTCGGCGGCCAGGGCGTCGCGGCGCAACTCGTTCCAGGACGTCACGGACCAGGTGGAGGCGCGCACGCCCCAATCCTCGGCGAGCACTCGGCGGGCCTCCTCGATCCAGGGAAGTCCCACGCCGGAGGCGAGGAGCTGGACCTCGGGGCCATCGCCGTCGGCGGGGCCGGACAGGCGGTGGATGCCCTTGATGATGCCCTCGACGTCCACGTCCTCGGGCTCCGCGGGCTGGCTGATCGGCTCGTTGTACACGGTGAGGTAGTACATGACGTCGCGGTTGCGCCCGGTCTCGGGCCCGTACCAGCGCTCGAGGGCGTCGCGAACGATGTGCCGGATCTCGTAGGCGTAGCCGGGGTCGTAGGTGACGACGGCCTCGTTCGTGGCCGAGATGAGCGGCGAGTGCCCGTCCATGTGCTGGGTGCCCTCGCCGGCCAGCGTGGTGCGTCCAGCCGTGGCGCCCATGATGAAGCCGCGCGTGAGCTGGTCACCGGCGGCCCAGAACTGGTCCGCGGTGCGCTGGAAGCCGAACATCGAGTAGAAGATGTACACGGGGATCATCGGCTCGCCATGGGTGGCGTAGCTGGTGCCCACCACCTGGAACAGCGCGGCGGAGCCCGCCTCGTTGATGCCGGTGTGCATGATCTGGCCGTCCGTGGACTCGCGGTAGGACAGCATCATCTCCGCGTCCACGGGCGTGTAGTTCTGGCCCTGGGTGTTGAAGATCTTCTTCGTGGGGAAGAGGGACTCCAGGCCGAAGGTGCGCGACTCGTCGGGGACGATGGGCACGATGCGCCGGCCGATGCCGTCCTCCTTGATGAGCTCCTTGAGCAGTTGGACGAAGGCCATGGTGCTGGCCACCTCGCGCTTGCCCGAGCCGCCCTTGAGCACGTCGTAGGGGCGGTCACCGGGAAGCTGGACCTGCCTGGGGGCGTCGCGGCGCTCGGGGAGGAAGCCGCCGAGCTGGCGCCGACGGTCCATCATGTAGAGCAGGGCCGGGTCATCCGCGGCGGGCCGGTAGTAAGGGGGCATCTTCGGGTTGGCCTCGAGCTGCTCGTCCGTGATCGGGATGTGCAGCCGGTCGCGCAGGCCCTTGAGGTCGTCCAGGGTCAGCTTCTTCATCTGGTGGGTGGCGTTGCGGCCCGCGAAGTGAGAGCCGAGCAGGTAGCCCTTGACCGTGTGCGCCAGGATGACCGTGGGCTGCCCCTTGTGCTCAGTGGCGGCCTTGTAGGCGGCGTACATCTTGCGGTAGTCGTTGCCACCGCGCTGCAGGGCCCAGATCTCCTCATCCGTCCAGTCCTTGACCAGGGCGGCGGTGCGCGGGTCGCGGCCGAAGAAGTGCTCGCGGACGTAGGCGCCGTCGTTGGCTTTGAAGGTCTGGTAGTCGCCGTCGAGCGTCTCCATCATGAGGTGCTCCAGGGCGTGGTCCTTGTCCGCGGCGAGGAGCTGGTCCCAGCCGCGGCCCCACAGGACCTTGATGACGTTCCACCCGGCGCCCTTGAAGGAGGCCTCGAGTTCCTGAACGATCTTCCCGTTGCCGCGCACCGGGCCGTCGAGGCGCTGGAGGTTGCAGTTGATGACGAAGGTGAGGTTGTCGAGCTGCTGGCTGGCAGCGAGTTGCAGCATGCCGCGCGACTCGGGCTCGTCCATCTCGCCGTCGCCCAGGAACGCCCAGGTGCGCTGCTGGCTGGTGTCCTTGATGCCGGCTCCCGCGAGGTAGCGGTCGAACCAGGCCTGGTAGATCGCCTCGGCCGGGCCCAGGCCCATGGAGACCGTGGGGTACTCCCAGAAGTCCTCCATGCGGCGCGGGTGCGGGTAGGAGGGCAGGCCGCGGCCCTTGCCGCGAGCCGGGTGGGAGACCTCCTGGCGGAAGCCGTCGAGGTCGTCCTCGCTCAGGCGGCCCTCGATGTAGGCGCGGGCGTAGTTGCCGGGGGAGGCGTGGCCCTGGAAGAAGACGTGGTCCCCGCCTCCGGGGTGGTCCTTGCCGCGGAAGAAGTGGTTGAAGCCGACCTCGTAGAGGGTCGCGGTCGAGGCGTAGGAGGAGATGTGCCCGCCGACGCCCACCCCCGGGCGCTGGGCGCGGGTGACCATGACGGCGGCGTTCCAGCGCAGCCAGCGGCGGTAGGCGCGCTCCATTGACTCATCGCCGGGGAAGTAGGGCTCATCCTCGACGGGGATGGTGTTGACGTAGGGCGTGGTGGTCTGCCCCGGGACCGTGACGTTCTTCTTGCGGGCCTCGGCGAGCATCGACAGCAGAATGAAGCGCGCGCGGGGGCCGCCCTTCTCCTCGATGAGGGCGTCGAGGGACTCGCGCCACTCCTGGGTCTCCTCGGGATCGTTGTCGTTGACCTTGGTCAGGAGGCCATCGATGAGGGGGGTGGCATCGCTGGTGGGGCTCACGGAATCCTCTTCCTTGCGTCGTTCCGATGGATTGGAGGGCGCTGGCGGGCTGGTCGGCCCGGCGTCGCTCCCGCGCGCCCGGTGACCCGGTCCGCCGCGAGCCCGGGGTCGGCCCGCGTCCTGTTGGACTCTAATCTACGGCGTTCCAAGGCGCTTCAGGACGGCCAACGGGGAAAGAAGTCCCAAGCGACCTGTGAGGTCAGGCACGTGGTGCGGCACCGCCATGGGCGCCGCGGCGCGCCGAGGAACGGACGGGCGCTTGCGCGGGCGGCCCTCATGCGGTGGGCTATGCACAGGTCCCACAGGGGGGCCGTAGCAGGGGCGCTGAGCCCGGAAGGACGGTAGAGGGATAGTGGCGAGCGCAGCGGGCGGGGCTTTCGGCTTCGCCTCCGGTCTCATCATCCAGGAGTTCGGGTACGACGACGATGTCGACCCCGCCCTGAGGCGGGCCGCCGAGGCTCTCACCGGCACAGAGTTGGTGGACGAGGACTACGAGGACGTGGCTGACTCCGCCATCGTGTGGTGGCGCGCCGACGACGGCGACATCGACGATTTGACGGACCTGCTCGTTGACGCGCAGGCCAACCTCGACGGCGATGGGATCATCTGGGTGCTCACGCCCAAGGCGCGCACGGCGGGCGCCGTGGCGGCGGCCGATATCGAGGAGGCCGCGGCGACGGCGGGCATGCACGCCACGTCGACGGCCTCGATGGGCGATGCCTGGAGCGGCACCCGGGTCTCCAGCCGGCGCCGCTGAGGCGCTGGCGGCGGGCCCCGCCCGGGCGCCCCGCGAGGGGCGCCCTGAAGGACCTGTAGCTCAGTTGGTAGAGCAACGCGCTTACACCGCGTCGGTCGTCGGTTCGAGCCCGGCCGGGTCCACTGTCGCGCTGAGGGGGTGGGGCCGATGGATCCGCGTGACCGGATACCGGTGTTTGGGCGCGCGCCGCGCCAGCCCGATGGGCGTGGAGCGGGGCGCGGGAGGGTCGTAGTCGTCCTCGGACACGCCGATGCCGGGCCGAGGGCGGGTCGGGCCAACAGGCGCCGCGCCAGGGCCGCCGTCGCCGTCCTGCGCCCGGGGGATCTGCTCATCTGCTCCGGAGGCGCCGTCGCCGGCGAGCGCCCCGAGGCGGAGATGCTCGCCGAGCACGCCCGCGGCCTCGGTTGGCGGGGCGCCACCTGGACTGAGACCGACTCGCGCTCCACCTGGGAGAACATCGGTGCCCTGCCACCGCTGATCGAGTCCGCTGGCGGGGACGGCCCCATCATCCTCGTCTCCGATCCGTTCCACGCCGCCAAGGCCAGGCTGATCGCCGGGCGCCGGTTCCCGGCCCTCGCGCGCCGGCTCGCCCCCATGCCCCCGCGCGCCGCCGCCCTGGCGCGCCCCGGTCCGGCGCGCGCGGCGCTGGCCGCCGCCGACCTCGCCCTGACACGCGCCCTTCCCTCCTGGGCGCCGCGCTCGGCCACGGGGGTGGCCGGGATCCGAGCCCTCGGCGGTGCCGTGGCGGGACAATGGCGGTGTCAGCGCCGACGTGGGCGCGAGAGCGGCGCGGCGATGGAGCAGGACGAGCGGGGGAGGGCGTGAGCAGCATGAGCAGGAGCACCACCGGGGGATCCGCCGGCGCGGGCGACGACGGCGCCGAGCAGGAGATGGAGGCGGCTGAGGCGATCGCGGCGATCATTGAGGGGCGGCGGACGCTCATCGTCACCGGCGCGGGCATGTCAACCGACTCCGGGCTGCCCGACTACCGGGGGGTCGGCACCACCCCCATCGAGCCCGTCGATCTTCCCTCCTTCGCCACCGACCCCGTCTGGTACCGCTGGCTCTGGTTCCGCAACGAGACCACCTGGCGCTCCCTGGAGGCCCTGGAGCCCAACGCCGGGCATCGCGCCCTGGCGCGCCTCGAGGCCGCTGGCGCGATCATGGGCGTGGCCACCCAGAACGTCGACCGCCTCGATGCGCGCGCCGGCGTGCGCAACCTCTGGGAGCTCCACGGCGCCTACGACGCAGTGGTCTGTCTGCGCTGCGGGGCGCGGAGCACCCGCGCGGAGGTCTCCGATCGCTTACGAGCCCTCAACCCGGGCCTGATCGAGGACCTCGACCCCATGCGCCTGGAGATCACACCCGAGGCGCGCCGTGCCGAGGCAGAGGCCTGCGACTTCCGGACTGCCGTCTGCGAGGCCTGCGGTGGCCTGCTCAAGCCGGGCATCGTCATGTTCGGTGAGGGCCTGCCCGAGGAGGCGATGGAGGGCGCGCTCGCCGCGGCGCGCGACTGCGAGGCGGTCATCGTGGCTGGGACGAGCCTGGCGGTCTCCACCGGCATGTGGGTGGTCCAGTCCGCGCTGGCCGGCGGTGCGAGACTCGTCGTCATCAACCGCGGGCGCACCCAGGCTGACCCGCTGGCCGAGGTCATCGTCCACGGCGGCTGCTCGGAGGTGCTGGCGGCCCTCGCCGACCGGCTCGACTGAGGGGCGCGAGCCGGTCGGCGAGCCGAACGGGGCGCGCCCGCCGGTGGGCTCGGCGGAGCCCGAGGCCGCGGAGAAACCCGCCCAACCGCTCCAGGCGCTCAGCCAGCCCTTCTCGGGCGGCGGCGTAGGACGATGGTCTCGCGCGCGGCCGGGGGGAGCGCCGCGGGAGGGCTCTGCCAGGCTCGGCTTGGCGATCCGGTGCCCGGCGGCCCGGGGCGATTGGCCCGCTCAACCACATGTGGACGCGGCGTCATGACTGGTAACCTCGCTCAGGCGCGGGCCTCGCCCGCCGCCAGCCCCCATAGCTCAGCGGTTAGAGCAGCGAGCTTATACCTCGTCCGTGCCTGATAAGCACAAGGTCCCGGGTTCGAATCCCGGTGGGGGTACCGCGTCCAGGGCCCGCGGGCCCTGGACGGTCGCCCGCCCCTGTGGTGGAATCGGTAGACACAGCGGCCTTAAAAGCCGATGCCGTGAGGCGTGCGGGTTCGAGTCCCGCCGGGGGCACCGCGACACGCCTATGCGCACCCGCGCCAAGCGGGCGCGCCCTGTGCACGCCCGCTTGGTGCCGGAGTAGCCCGTGGGTGCCTCGCCCCGCGCGTTCTCACGAGGCGGACAGTTCGGCGGCGCCGAAGGAGACGTTGAAGTCGTCGCACCACAGAACCACGCTCTTCCACTCGCTCAGGTCCGTCCCGGCGGGCAGGTTGTAGACCTGGTTGCCGAGATTGCCCTTGATCGGCGCCACATCCAGGTGCTTGTAGTCCCCGGCTGTGAACCAGCCGGCCTTGCCCTCGATCACCGGCCCAGCGCTCAGCCAGACCCGCACATCCGGGCCGTTCGACGTCGCCAGGTTCTCCAGCACCAGCTGGTGCGAGCCGTCCGGGTTGCGCAGGATGCGCGCCGTGCCGGTCGTCGAGTGCTCGTGGGAGACGAACGAGCCGCTCGCCACCTGAACGGGCCCCTGCTGGGCGGGCTCCTGCTGCGCGGGCCCCTGCTGCGCGGGCTCCTCGGTGGCGCCAGCGGTGCTCTCCGGCCCTGCCGACGCGCTCGACTGCGCCGGGGGCGCCGCCGCCGTCGAGAAGGTGGGGATCTCATCATTCACCGTCTCATCGATGAACAGCAGCCACGGCTTGAAGATGGCCAGTCCGACGCCGGTGACGGCCAGGAGGATCACGGCCAGTGAAACCGTGAGGCGCTTGTGTAGGGAAAAGAATCGGGGCATGTCAATGGCTCCTCAGAGTCATAGGGGCCGGCGTGATGTGCCGGACATCAATGATGGTTCGTCTTATCAACGTGTTCGCGCCCAGGAATCATCGTCGATCGCCACGTGATGCTCCTCACTGCTCATGATGGATGTCCGGGCCCCGCGCGGGCCAGCCGCGCCCCATGACCCGCTTGATCCCATTGATGACGTGGGGGAGGGTCGCGCCGTGTCGCCCGGGCGCTCGCCGCGCCGCTAGCCTTGCCGCATGATCGATTCGCCGCTCCACCAGTGCCCTGACGCCGGGGAGGACTCCTCGGCCGCTGAGGCGCTGACCGTCGCCGACGTCGTCGCTCTCGTCGAGGCCGCCGCCCCGCCCCGCCTGGCCGAGTCCTGGGACTCCAACGGGCTCATCTGCGGGGACCCCGGGGCTCCCGTGGCCTCGATCCTGCTCGCCGTGGACCCCGTCGCCTCCGTCGTCGACGAGGCCATCGAGCGTGGCGCCGACATGATCATCACCCACCACCCCCTCTACTTGCGCGGCACCGACCACGTGGCCGCCACCGACCCCAAGGGCCGTGTCATTCACCGCCTCATCCGCGGCGGCATCGCCCTGCTCAATGCCCACACCAGCCTCGATGCCGCTCATGGAGGCGTCGCCGCGGCACTGGCCGCCTCCATCGGCCTGCTCGGGGCGGTCCCGCTAGAGCCCAGCCCCTCCGACCCCTCCCAGGGCATCGGGCGCATCGGCTCCCTGCCGGCGCCCACCCGCCTGCGCGACCTCGCCGCCGCCGTCGCCGCCGCCCTGCCGGACTCGCCTCCCGGCATCCTCGTGGGCGGAGACCTGGACGCCACCGTGGAGACCATCGCCGTGTCCGGGGGAGCGGGCGACTCCCTCCTGGCGCGCGCCCGCGAGGCCGGCGCGGACGCCTTCCTCACCGCCGACCTGCGCCACCACCCGGCCAGCGAGCATCTGGAGGGCGGGCGCCCCTACCTCATCTGCGGCACCCACTGGGCCACGGAATGGGTGGGCCTGCCCCCGCTCGCCCAGCGGCTGGCCACCGCCGCCGAGCGCGGTGGACGTAGACTCTCCACGCACGTGTCCACGATCTGCACCGACCCCTGGGCCCTGCGCCTGAGCCCCGGCACCACTCCAGCGAGCTGACGCCCCGGCAGCCCCCCACCCTCGACGCCCGGAAGGACATCCAGTGACCAGCGCCCCCCTCGCCGAGCAGCGGCTCCTCATCGACCTGCAGGACATCGACGCCACGCTCGCGAGGCTCGCGCACGAGCGGCGCGCCCTTCCCGTCCTGGCGCGCATCGAGGCGACCATCGCCCGCCTCAAGGACAACAAGCGCTCCGCCCTGCTGGCCACCGCCGCTCTGACCGAGGCCAAGCGGGGCGCCACCCACGCCGAGGACGAGGTCGGGCAGGTCGTCCGACGGGCCGCCGCCCTGCGCGAGCGCCTGGCCGCGGGCAGTGACGCCGCCCGGGACCTGGCCGCGATCCAGGGGGAGATCGACCAGCTCGGACGGCGCCAGAGCGTCCTTGAGGACGCCCAGATCGCCGCCATGGAGGCCCTTGAGGCGGCCCAGGCCGAATCCGACCGGCTCGCCGATGAGGAGCAGGCCATCCGCGCCGCGGGCCGGGAGCTCACTGCTGAGCGCGACGCCGGGTTCACCCGGATCGATGAGGAGACCGAGCGCCTGCGCGCCCGGCGCGATGAGCTCGCCGGCACCATCTCGCCCGCCCTGCTCGCTGAATACGACGCCGTGCGCGCCGCGACCGGGGGTCTCGGCGTCCTCGCCCTCCACGGGCACCGCCTCGAGGGGGGCTCCGTCGAGCTCAGCCCGGCCGAGCTCGCCCGCATCGACGCCGCTCCGGCCGACACCGTCATCCACGCCGAGGAGAACGACGTCATCCTCGTGCGCATGGACATCTGAGCCAGCCCGGCTCCCGCGGGACCCGGGGCGCATCGGGACGCCGTCGGCCCGCCCGCCAGGTGGGGCTCAGGCCAGGATGAGGGTCAGGTCGCGGCGCCCCGAGCGATCGGGGGCGGACAATTCAGCGTCCGCCACGCCGTCCAGGCCGGCGCCCACCTCGGCCACGCCGTTCGCCGTCGACGGCGCGCGGCCGGCAGCGCGCAGGGCGATGAGCTCCCCGGCCAGCAGGCCCCGCGTGTGCTTGGCATGATGGGAGACCACTTGACGCCGGCCTTCACGGATCCGGACCGCCCGGATGCGGAGCAGTTCTCCGCCCCAGGAGCGATCAGGCTGCCAGGCCGCGGCATAGGCGGAGGAACGGGCGTCGATGACGAGCCCTGCCTCCTCCGCGATCGGGCCGAGAACTGCGGCGAGCTCCCGGACCCAGAAAGCGTTGAGCCTCCCGCATCCCGGAAGGGTGACGCCCATCGCCAGGCGGTGGTCGGGCAGCCGGTCCGTGGCCCGCACGGCGCCCCACAGGCCCGAGAGGATGACCACATGGCGCGACAACGCCTCTGCCTCGCCCGGCGCGCCCGTCCCACCGAGGCGGGCGGCCTCGTAGAGCACTCCTGTGAACAGCTCGTGGGCCGGCGCGCACGGCGCCGCGTCGAGGACGAGGTTGACAGCGGCGTCCGCGCTGGAGCGCGGGCCCAGGCCGAGCACCTTGGCGGCGTCCGCGGCGGCGCTCACCCGCGCTAGTTCCTCCATCACCGCCTGGCGCGCGGCGGTGAGCCGGTCGGCCGCGAGCAGGGAGGACAGGCGAAGGCTTGGCCCGGAGTCAGGAGGGGTCTTGCCCTCGCTGGGAGGCAGGAGGATGAGCACGCGCACATGCTAGACGCTCGGCTCCCGTCTTCTGGGGGATATGCTTGGCGCGCGGACGAGCCGACCGGGCGGCCGCGGTACCCCATGGGGATCCATGCGGGATCGAGGAACGTCCGGGCTCCACAGAGCAGGGCGGTTGCTAACAGCAACCCGGGGCGACCCGCGGGACAGTGCCACAGAGAGAAGACCGCCGCCAGGCCACTGGCGGTCAGGGTGAAAGGGTGGGGTAAGAGCCCACCAGCGCGCCGGGTGACCGGCGCGGCTCGGCAAACCCCGCCCGGAGCAAGACCGCGCAGCAGGCGCCCGAGGGCTGCTCGCCCGAGCCTGCGGGTAGGTCGCGCGAGACCGTCGGCGACGGCGGTCCAAGATGGATGGTCGCCACCGCCCGGGCCGGCGACGGCGGGCGGCAACAGAACCCGGCGTACAGGTCGACTCGTCCGCCTCCCGTCCTTCTCCCGGCAGGCGCCGACAACGCTTGGAGAAGCGTGGTGGGCCCCTCCCGGATCGGGAGGGGCCCACCAGTTCGCTGTGCTCGACTGCCCGTCAGGTGATCCTCGGAGCAGCGGGGCGCTGGGTCACTTCGCCGCGACGTAGCCCTCGTCGGAGGCGGTGAACGCGGTGACCGCGAAGACGCCCTGGTTGACGGAACTCTTATCGATGAGGAAGGTGGCGTAGCCGCTGGCCTTGCCGCCGTCGCGGGGCATGGCCTGGTTGGACAGCTCGCCCTTGTCGCTGTAACTCTGCGTGGCGGAGGTGGTCGTCCCGTTGTGGACGAAGTCCACCTTGAAGGAGTACTTCGGGTACTGGCCCTTGCCGTGGTACGTGATGTCGATCGGCACCCGGATGTACACCTGGCCCGGACCGGGCTCCTTGTAGCTGTAGCTGCTCACGGTGCTCTTCACGTCGGCAGTGGCGTCCCAGTTGACCTTGCCGAACGTCACATCGAGGCTCGCGTTGGGGTCGTTGTAGTCGTACTTGGAGGCGTGGAAGGTCAACGGGCCCGTCGCCGTGTCCTTGGGGTTGTCCATCGAGGTGCCCTCGGACCCGCCTGCCGGCTTGGCCGGACTGGAGGGCGTGGAGGCCGCCGTCTTAGGGGCTGACGGCTCAGACTCGTCCCCGGTGGGACTCGGGCCGGGCTCGTCCACCTTCTTGGGCGCCGAGGTCTGCGTGCTGCTGCCGGCCTTCTCATCGCTGTCACCGCCGGCGAAGGCCCAGACCAGGCCGCCGATGAGCGCGACCACCACAACACCGATGATCGTGAAGAACCACCACTGCTTGTAGACGGGCTTGGCCGCGCTGGCGCCGCCGGTCACGTCCACCGGCTGCCAGCCACCGCCAGCGCCGGGAACCGGCTGGGCCTGGCCGTGGAAGGGGGTGGGCGCCTGAGCGTAGTTCATCTCCGCGGCGTAGGGGCTTCCGGGAGCCGAGGAGCCCATCGGGGCGGGCATCCCGGCGGGGGCGTAGTCCGCGGACGGGGCGGAGGCCGACTGGCCGGTCGGGTCGGCCACCGGGCCCGACTGGCCGGTCTGGACCGCCTGGGTCGGGGCCCAGGCGGGGTCCGAGGCGCCGGGGGCGGAGGCCGAGACGGGGCTCGCGGCACCGCCCGAGTCCTCGACCCAGAGCTGCCAACCCTCGGGGGCCGGACCCCATGCGGGGTCGGGCTGCCACCCGGCGGGCGGGACGAAGCCCTCCGGCGGGGCAGGCCAGTTCGGCGGTGGGTTGAAACGAAGAGCCATTGGGGACCTCCGGGAGTGGGAATGCTGGCTGAAGGAGTCGTCATGGGGCACATCTCCGGCGGCGAGCGCTCGTCCCGTCGGTGCCACAGCCGATAAGTCGAATCTACACCGAACAGCCGGTGCGGCGGGCGCCGTATCGGCGCTGTTCTCGGGGAACCCGTCCCCGGGCACCGCTCCCCATCCGTGATCCCGCCCGATCCGCGGGCTGGGCGCGGCGGGGAGGCGCGCGCCGGGGCGGCTCAGGGCAGGGTGAGGATGTCCGCGCCGTCCTCGGTGACCACGAGCGTGTGCTCGAACTGGGCTGTGCGGGAGCGGTCCCGGGTGACCACCGTCCAGCCGTCCTCCCACTGGTCCCACTCGATCCCGCCCAGGGTGAGCATCGGCTCGATGGTGAAGACCATGCCCGGCTCCATGACGGTGTCGTAGCGGGGGGCGGAGTCGTAGTGCGGGATGATGAGCCCCGAGTGGAAGGCCTCGCCGACGCCATGACCCGTGTAGTCCCGCACGACGCCGTAGTCGAAGCGCTTGGCGTAGGCCTCGATGACCCGCCCGATGATGTTGACCTCGCGGCCCGGGCGGACGGCCTTGATGCCCCGCTCCATGGAGGTGCGGGTGCGCTCAATGAGCAGGCGTGTCTCCTCATCCACCTCGCCGACGGCATAGGTGGCGTTCGTGTCGCCGTGGACGCCGTCGACGTAGGCGGTGACGTCCAGGTTGATGAGGTCGCCCTCGGCCAGCGTCGTGGAGTCGGGGATGCCATGGCAGATCACCTCGTTGATCGAGGTGCAGATCGACTTCGGGAAGCCCATGTAACCCAGGCAGGAGGGGTAGGCGCCGTGGTCGCACAGGTACTCGTGGGCGATGCGGTCCAGTTCATCAGTGGTCACGCCCGGTGCGATCGCCGCCGCGGCGGCCCGCATGGCCCGCGCCGCGATCCTGCCCGCCGCCCGAATGCGCTCAACGGTCTCGGGGGACTTGATGTCCGAGGCCGTCACCCTCTCGGGCCCATCGTGGAACATGTACTCGGGGCGGGCGATCGATTCGGGCACGTCGCGCCGGGGCCCGACGATGCCGGGCACGAGGGTTCCGCGCGGTGCCCGATCGGCGCCGAGGCGATGGGGGGATCCAGGAGGCGTCGGAGCAGTCATGCCCCCCAGCATAGGAGCCGAGCGGCGGGCGCACAGCCCGCCCGCCGCCCCGGCCGGGCGCGCGCGGTCCGACCTGTCTCACGCCCCCCTGCCCAGGCGGGGGTGTGACCTACGATGCCACCATGGCAAAGATCCACTTCGTGCGCCACGGCCGCACCGTCCTCAACGAGCAGCGTCGCACCCAGGGCTCAGCGGACTCGCCCCTGACCTCCTCGGGGCGCGAGGGCGCCGCGCTGGCGCGCGACTTCCTGGCCGACTACCCCCTCACCCGCGTCTACCTCAGCCCCCTGGGGCGGGTCGTCGAGACCACGGACATCCTCACCGAGGGCCGCGAGCTCCCGCGCACCATCCTCACCGGGCTGCGCGAGTACGACTACGGGATCTACGACGGCGGCCCCGACCCCGAGATGATCGCCGCCCTGCCCACGCGCGTACTGCTGCCCGGGGTCCTGTCCGGCCGCTTCGAGGGGGCGCCCGGGGGCATCAGCGCCACCGACTACCTGCGCGACATCGACGGCGCCCTCGCCCGCATCCTGGCCGACCTGCGCGCCGACGCCGAGGCCGGCAGGAGCGACGCCGAGGCGCTGGCGGTCTCCCACGGCATGACCATCATGACGATCATGGCCCGCTGGATCGGCCTGGAGGTCTACTCCAAGGCGCCCATGGCCAACTGCGCCATCACCACCGTCGAGGTCGACCCGACGGCCCCCGGCGGCTCGCCCCGCCTCCTGGACTGGGCCCTCGACCCCGGCGACCAGGGTGTGACATTCCCGACCGAGGACATGAGCGGCGTCTTCGACGGCGTCGACATCGTGCCCATCGACTTCACCCGGCCCGAGGGGCTGTGAGCCACGCGGCCGGCGCCCGTCACGACGCGGAGGCGTCACGACGGGCGCCGGCCAATCCGCGCGCACCGGGCGCGATCAGGAGGCGAAACTCTCCTTGGCGCTGGGGAAGGACCCGTCGCGCACCGCGGAGTTGAAGTCCTCGGCGGCCTGGCGCAGCGCGGCGCCCACCTCGCCGAAGGCGCGGGCGAAGCGCGGCTTCCATTCCGTCATCCCCGCCATATCCGTCCACACGAGCACCTGCGCGTCGCAGCCCGCCCCCGCGCCGATGCCGATCGTGGGAATGTCGAGGGCCCCGGTGACGGCCGCGGCGAGGTCCTGCGGCACCATCTCCAGGACGAGGGCGATCGCCCCAGCGCCCGCGAGGGCGGAGGCGCCCGCCAGCAGCGCCTGGGAGGCGGCCTCGCCGCGGCCCTGAACGCGGAAGCCGCCGAGCATGTTCACCGACTGCGGGGTGAAGCCCAGGTGCCCCACGACCGGGATCCCCGCGTCGCTGAGCGCGCGGACCGTCGCCGCGCGCGGCGCGCCGCCCTCCAGCTTGACCGCGTTGGCCCCGGCCTTGACCAGCCGGACGGCCGACTCCAAGGCTTGAGCGGGCCCCGCCTCATAGGTGCCGAAAGGCAGATCGGCGACGACGAGCGCGCGCGTCGTCGCCGTGGCCACGGCCCTGGTGGCCACGGCCATCTCATCGAGGGTCACCGGCAGCGTTGAGCCATGACCGAGCATGACATTGCCGATCGAGTCGCCGACCAGGAGCATGTCCGTGCCCGCCGCATCGAGGATCGACGCCGTCACGGCGTCATAGGCGGTGAGCATGGTCAGGCGCTCGCCCTGGGCCTTCGCGGCGGCGAGGTGGTGGACGCGCACCGGCTTGCCGGCCGGTGGCAGGGCGCTCGGGGGAGCGTAGGGGGAGTCCATGGTTGCCATGATTCCAGCCTAGCCGCCACCGCCGGGCCTCTCGCGCCACCATCATCCGCCGCCCGCCGGACCGGTCCGCCGGCGACCCGCGCGCCGAAACCCGGCCGACTCCCGCTCCCGATAGAGTCGGGGCGTCCCGGCACCGCCGTCGGGATCCGAGCGCTGATCAGAGATGGGGAGCAGGCATGGACAAGCAGCAGGAGTACGTGCTCCGCGCGATCGAGGAGCGGGACGTTCGCTTCGTGCGATTGTGGTTCACCGATGTCCTCGGCCAGCTCAAGTCCGTGGCCATCGCGCCGGCCGAGGTCGAGGCCGCCTTCGAGGAGGGCATCGGCTTCGACGGCTCTACCATTGAGGGCCTCACCCGCGTGTACGAGTCCGACATGCTCCTGAGCCCCGACCCCTCCACCTTCCAGATGCTGCCCTGGCGCGATGACCGCGACCGCGTCGCGCGCATGTTCTGCTCCGTGCTCACGCCCGACGGCGAGCCCGCCCGCACCGACCCGCGCGCCGTCCTTGAGCGCCAGCTCGCGCGCGTCGCCGACGCCGGATTCACCTGCTATATCCACCCCGAGATCGAGTTCTACCTCGTCAACCGCGACGATCAGGGACGCATCACCCCCACCGATGACGCCGGCTACTTCGACCACGTCCCCGGCGGCACCGCCCACGACTTCCGCCGCCGCGCCATCCTCATGCTCGAGCAGATGGGCATCTCCGTGGAGTTCTCCCACCACGAGGGGGGCCTGGGCCAGAACGAGATCGACCTGCGCTTCGCCGATGCTCTCTCGATGGCGGACAACATCATGACCTTCCGCGCCGTCATCGAGGAGGTCGCCATCCAGGAGGGCTGCATCGCGACCTTCATGCCCAAGCCCTTCGTCGGCCAGCCCGGCAGCGGCATGCACACGCACTTCTCCCTCTTCGAGGGCGACCACAACGCCTTCTACGACCCCGCCGGCCAGTACCAGCTCTCCGCCACCGGGCGCGCCTTCATCGCCGGGATACTGCGCCACGCCAAGGAGATCACCGCGATCACCAACCAGTACGTCAACTCCTACAAGCGGCTGTGGGGCGGGGACGAGGCCCCGAGTTACGTGTGCTGGGGCCACAACAACCGCTCCGCCCTCGTGCGCGTCCCCATGCACAAGCCCGGCAAGGCGCAGGCCGTGCGTGTCGAGTACCGCTCTCTCGACCCCGCCGCCAACCCCTACCTCGCCTTCGCCACCATCCTCGCCGCGGGCATGAAGGGCATTGAGGAGGGGTACGAGCTCCCCGCCGAGGCCGAGGACGACGTGTGGGCCCTGACCGACGGCGAGCGCGATGCCCTGGGCATCGAGCCCCTGCCCACGTCCCTCAAGCGGGCGGTATCCGCGATGAGCGGCTCCGACCTCGTGGCGGACACCCTGGGGGAGGACACCTTCGAGTACTTCCGGCGCAACAAGAGGCATGAGTACCAGGCCTACGATGCCCAGGTCACCGACTTCGAGATCGGCCAGTTCTTCCGCCGCGTCTGAGGCGGGCCGTCGCCCGGGAGCGAGGCGCAGGAGGGATGACCTGATGGCCAGCGAGAGCCGGCGCGCCGGCGGCATGACCCCGCTCATGGGAGTGCCGGCTCCCAGCCCGCGCCGCAGGCTCCTCGGCGCCGGCTTCGCCGAGCCCGACCGCGCCCTGCGGGCCCTGGAGGACCGGGCGATCGCGGACCTCCTCAACCGCGCGAGCGGGGAGGACGCCGAGGCCAGGGACCGTCTCATCGACGCCCTGGGCGACACCGCTGACCCCGATCTGGCCCTGCTCTCGCTCCTGCGCCTGGCCGCGGCGCTGGCCCAGGAGGACGACCCGACCGCCGCCAACGGCCTCGTCACGGCCCTGCGCGCCGTCGTCGGCGAGCCCGTCCGGGAAGGGGCGGGTGGGGGCTCCCGGGCCCACGCCGATCGGCTGCTCGCGGTCCTCGGGGCGTCCCAGGCGCTCGGCGATTTCCTCGTCTCCCACCCCGATCACCTCGACGCCCTGAGCCCTGAGCGCGCCTGGAACGCGCCCGGCCAGCCCGACGCCTCCCTCCTCCTCGTCGACGCCGCGCGCGAGGCCCTCGCCGCTCACGCGGGGGCCGATCACCCCGCCCCGGCCGGACCCGCCGACCCCGCGGCCATCGAGGCGGCCACCGCCGCGATGCGCCGCGCGTACTACGACCGGCTGCTCGCGATCGCCGCCGACGACCTCGTCTCAACCGCCCCCGCCGCCCATGTGGGTGTCGTCGGGGCCGCGATGGCCGACCTGGCCGACGCCGCGCTGGAGGCCGCCCTCCTCATCGCCCGCGCGGGCGTGGGGGCGGGTGCGCGCAGGGTCGCCTTCGCCGTCATCGCCATGGGCAAGGCCGGCGGGCGCGAGCTCAACTACATCTCCGACGTCGATGTCATCCATGTCGTCGGACCCGCCGCCGCCGTCGCCGGGACCGCCGAGGAGCCCGACGAGGCCGAACTCGTGCGCGTGGGCACCGAGATCGCTGGCCTCCTGCGCCGCGCCACCTCCGCCTCCGGGACCGAGCCCTCCTTGTGGCCCCTGGACACAGGGCTGCGCCCCGAGGGGAAGGACGGCGCTCTCGTGCGCACCCTCGCCTCGCACGTGGCCTACTACGAGCGCTGGGCCTCCTCCTGGGAGTTCCAGGCGCTCCTCAAGGCGCGGGCCGCCGCGGGGGACCCGGTGCTCGGCCGCGCCTACGAGGAGGCCATCGCCCCCTTCATCTGGTCGGCGAGCTCGCGGCCCCACTTCGTCGACGATGCCCGCGCCATGCGCCGCCGGGTGGAGCGCGAGTCCCAGCCGGTGGGGGAGGACAGGCGCATCAAGCTCGGCCCCGGTGGCCTGCGGGACGTTGAGTTCACTGTCCAGCTCCTCCAACTCGTCCACGGGCGCGCCGACGCCGAACTGCGGGTGCGCTCCACGCTCGACGCGCTGGCGGCGCTGTCCGTGGGCGGGTACGTGGGCCGCGATGACGCCCTCGCGCTTGACGAGGGCTACCGGGAGCTGCGCCTCCTGGAGCACCGCGCCCAGCTCCACCGCCTGCGTCGCACCCACGATCTGCCCGAGCGCGACGCCGATCTGCGCCGCATCGGCCGGGGGATCGGCATCCCCGATCCCGGCAGCCTCCGCACCGCCTTCCGGACCCGCCGCCGGCAGGTGCGCGCCCTCCACGAGGAGATCTACTACCGGCCCCTCCTGGGCGCTGCCGCGGCCCTCTCCGCTGACGAGATGCGGCTCAGCCCGCAGGCCGCCCGGGACCGGCTGGCCGCCGTCGGATACCTCGACCCCGACGGCGCCCTGCGGCACATCCAGGCCCTCACCGAGGGAATCAGCCGCCGCGCCGCCATCCAGCGCCAACTCCTGCCGGTGATCATCGGGTGGATCGGCGAGGGCCCGGACCCGGACAACGGGCTGCTCGGATTCCGCCGGCTCTCCGACGACATCGGCACCTCCCACTGGTACCTGGGGCTGCTTCGCGACTCGCCCGTGGCGGCCCAGCGCCTTTGCCAGGTGGTCTCTGGGGCCCGGTGGACCACGGACCGCCTCGCCGAGCGCCCGGAGGCCGTCGCCTGGCTCGACGATGACGCCGAACTCGCCCCGCGCAGCGGCGAGCAACTGCGCGAGGAGATCACCAGGATCCTCGCCCGCCGCGGCCTCGAGGGGGCCACGCCCGCCCAGGCGGAGGCGCGCAGCGCCGAGGCCGTGCGCAGGATCCTGGGCGTGCGTACCCGCGAGCTGCTGCGGGCGGCCCTCGCCGACTCCCTCGACGGCGTCAACCCGGCCCGCACCGCCCGCATCCTGACCAACACCACGGACGCCGTCATCGAAGGCGCCCTGCGGGCCGCGATCAGGCTCGTCGTCGCTCAGCGGGGACAGCGGGACGAGGCCGGCGGCCAGACCGGCTCGCTAGCCCGGCACTCCGTCATCGCGATGGGGCGGCTCGGGGGAGAAGAGACCACCTACGCCTCGGACGCCGACGTCATCTTCCTCCACGCCCCGCGTACCGGGGTTGACGAGCGCGCTGCCGCCCGCGAGGGAGACGAGGTGGCCCGCGCCACGATGCGCCTGCTCGCCTCCGGCCCGCACCCGCTCGCGATCGACGCGGGCCTGAGGCCCGAGGGCCGCCAGGGCGCGCTCAGCCGGTCGCTGGCCTCAGCCGCCGAGTACTACGGCTCGTGGTCGGCGGTGTGGGAGCGCCAGGCGCTGCTGCGGGCGAGGGCCTGCGCGGGGGATACGGCGCTGGGCGAGGAGTTCCTGGCCCTCATCGCCCCCCTGCGATGGTCCGCCGATGGCCTGGGGGAGGAGGAACTGCGCCAGATCCGCAGGCTCAAGGCCCGCATGGAGGCCGAGCGGCTGCCGCGGGGCGCTGACCCCGCCCGGCACCTCAAGCTCGGCCCCGGTGGGCTGTCCGACGTCGAATGGGTGGCGCAGGTCCTCCAGCTCGCCCACGCCCATGAGGTGAGCGGCCTGCGCACCACCTCCACCCTCGAGGCGCTCATGGCGGCCGCCGAGGCCGAGTTGCTGCCGGTCGATGACGCCGGCGTTCTCATGAGCGCCTGGATCCTGGCCACCCGCATCCGGGCCGCCACGGTGCTCGGCGTGGGCCGCGACTCCGGCGCGAGGGTGGACATCCTGCCCTCCGACGAGCGGGGCATCAGGCTGGTCGGCAGGCTCCTGGGGCTCGCCAGCGGCAGCGAGCGGGACCTGGAGGACCTCTACCGGCGCAGCGCCCGCCACGCTCGCGCCGTCGTCGAGCGCGTGCTGCGCTCGGCCGGAGGAGGACCGGGGCTGCTGGATCAGCCGGAGCAGCAGGGCAAGTGGAGCCGACGGGGATCGGAGGGCGCGCGGCCCACCGCCCCCGGCGCGGCGGGAGGGACGCCGCCGGGGCAGGCCGGTCGAGCGGGTCAGGCCGTCACCCCCGGCAGGGCGTCGTCGTCACGCTCGACCTCCCCGCGGTGGCGCGCCCGGCGCCGCGATGCCGGGCCGTACCCGTGGTCCTGAGCGGCCCCGGGCGCGCCCGGGACGGCCTGGGGGCGCTCTCCGCGAGTGCCGGCGCTGGCAGGATAAGGCCGTGAAACTCATCCTCGTGCGCCACGGGCGCACCATCGCCAATGTCATGCAGGCCCTCGATACGGGGTTCCCCGGGCAGCCCCTCGACGAGATCGGGCGCGAGCAGGCCGCCACCATCCCGGGAAGACTGGAGGACGCCGGGCTCCTGGCGGGGCTCTCCTCACTGTGGGTCTCCCCGATCCTGCGGGCGCGCCAGACCATGGAACCGGTCGAGCGGGCCACGGGGCTGCGGGCGACGATCCTGCCTGGGCTGCGCGAAGTCCTCGCGGGTGATCTGGAGATGGCCACGGACGGCCGGTCGGTGGCCTGCTACGCGGACACGACGCGCGCGTGGATGGCGGGCAGGCTGGGCGCGCGCATCCCGGGTTCCCTGGAAGACGGTCTCGACACGATCGCGCGCTTCGACGGCGCTGTGCGCACCATCGCGGAGCACTCGGCCCATGCGGCCCCCGAGGGCGGGCAGGACGAGCGGGGCGGGGGAGCGGCGCTGCTCGTCTCCCACGGCACGGTGCTGCGCCTGTGGACCGCACTGCGCGCAGCACCGGGAGGTGGCGCCGATCCGCTGTGGGTCGCGGAGCACCCGCTGCGCAACACCGGCATCACGGTGGCCGAGGGCGACCCCGATGCCGGCTGGCGCCTCCTCGACTGGAATGACGGTGCGTGGAGGGGCGGTGCCGGCTCCGCGTGACGCAAGGGCGGGGGCGAGCACCATGACGGACCCGTCGTTGCGCCCTCGTCCCCGTCATACCGTCTCGTCCCGGCGTTGCGCCCTCAAACTGCGAGAATGAGGGCGCAACGCCGGGACGAGACGGTATTTGCGGGCTGAGGCGGTTTTCCGCAGCCAAGGGTGCTCCGTGCCGGGGGAGCCCCTACAACACGGAGGACAAGAATGCCCGGGTGCGCTCGTTGGTGGGGCGGTCGAGGACCTCGGCGGGCGCTCCCCGCTCCACGACCACGCCGCCGTCCATGAACAGGAGTTGATCGCCGACCTCGCGGGCGAAGCCCATCTCGTGTGTGACGACCACCATCGTCATCCCGTCCCGGGCCAGGTCCTTCATGACAGCTAGGACCTCGCCGACGAGCTCGGGGTCGAGCGCGGAGGTGGGCTCGTCGAAGAGCATGAGCTCGGGATCCATGGCAAGCGCCCGGGCGATGGCCACGCGCTGCTGCTGACCGCCGGAGAGCTGCGAGGGGTAGTGATCCATCCGCTCGGCGAGGCCCACGCGCTCAAGCAACTCGGCGGCCCGCCCGCGGGCCTGAGCCTTGGGCGTCTTCTTGACGTGGACGGGTGCCTCCATGACGTTCTGGATCGCCGTCATATGGGGGAATAGGTTGAAACGTTGGAAAACCATGCCGATCTTGGCCCGCTGCGCCGCCCGCTGCTTGTCTGACAGGGCGTGCAGCACGGGCTTGCCGTCGCGGCCGGGGGCCTCCCTCATGCCGATGAGCTCGCCGTCGATCCACACGCGCCCGGCGTCGATGGACTCCAACTCGTTGATGCAGCGCAGCAGTGTGGACTTGCCCGAGCCCGAAGGCCCCACGAGCACCGTGACGGTGCCCGCCGGGACGGTCAAGTCGACGCCGCGCAGCACGTGGAGCTCGTCGAAGAACTTGTGGAGACCGGAGACGCGGACCTTGGGCTCCGTCGCCGGGGCGGCCTGCTGGGGGGATGACTGGCTCACGGGGTGACCTCCAAGAAGGGATCGGCCTTGGTGGTGTGGGCGTCGAGGATGGCCTGCTGACGCGCCGACAGGCGGCGCCGCTTGCCACCGGCACCCGGACGCGAGGAATCGAAGCCGCGCCCGTAGTAGCGCTCCAGGTAGTGCTGACCCACCATGAGGATCGAGGTGATGATGATGTACCACAGCGCCGCCACGATGAGCAGCGGGATCGTCTGGTAGGTGCGCGAGGCGTAAGAGTTGGTCACGAAGGTCAGGTCCAGGGTGAATGGCACCGCGAGGACCAGAGACGTCGTCTTGAGCATCGAGATCGTCTCATTGCCCGTGGGCGGCACGATCACCCGCATCGCCTGGGGCAGGACGATCCGGCGCAGGATCTGGCCCTTGCTCATCCCCAGGGCGCCGGCGGCCTCGGCCTGGCCCGGGTCCACGCTGCCCAGCCCGGAGCGCACGATCTCGGATAGGTACGCACCCTCGTTGATGCCCAGGCCCAGCACCGCGGCCACGAAGGGCGTGAACACGGCGTTCGTCTGGAAGCTAAGCAGCTCGGGGCCGAACGGGACGCCCAGGCTCAGGTGCTGGTAGAGGGCGGACAGCGCGCCCCAGAACACCAGCTGGGTGTAGATCGGAGTGCCGCGGAAGAACCACAGGTAGGCGATGGCGACGCCGCGCAGCACCGGGTTGGTGGACTGGCGCATGATCGCCGTCGTCACCGCCAGGGTGATACCGATGAGCATGGCCAGGAAGGTCAGGAGGATCGTCCACCCGACGGCGCGGATGACGTGGACCTCCCGGAAGAAGAACCAGACGCGGTCCCAGTGGAAACTTTCGTTGGTGACCAGCGAGTGCGCGAGCATCGCGCCGAGGACCATGACGATCGCGGCGCTGATCCACGTCCCCGGCCGGGGCACCGGGCGCGGGTGGTTGAGGACGACGGCGTCGCTCTCAGAACTGTTCAGGGCGTTGTTCTCTGCGGCCGTCATATGAGTCACTCCGATACGGCTGGGTTGAGGGTGGCGTTCGAGAGGGCCGCGCCCTCGACTCCCCAGCTCTTGAGGATGTCAGTGAGGATGCCCTCATCCATGAGGTACTGGAGCGCGGCCTGGATGGCGGCGTAGGCCTGGGAGTTCTTCTGCAGGACCACGCCCTGGGGCGCGGCGTCCTCCACCTCCCCGATGGTCTGGACGGCGCCGTTCGTGGTCTCGACGGCGTAGCCGGCGACGGTGGAGTCCGAGTAGGTGGCGTCCAGGGTGCTCCCGACGAGCGCGGAGGTCGCCTCGGCCTGCTTGTCGTAGGAGCGGATGTCGATGGCGCTCTGGCCCGCGGCCGCGCAGGACTGGTTGTCAGCCTCCAGGGCGTCGGCCTGGGCGGTGCCCGTCTGAACGCCCACGACCTTGCCGCACAGGTTGAGGTGGTCGGAGACGTCGAGGCCCTTGGGGTTCCCCTTGGCCACGTTGAACTGGCTGCCGACCCGGACGTACTGGATCATGTCCACGTTCTGCATGCGCTCATTGGTGATGGAGAACGAGGAGATGCCCGCGTCGTACTCGGTGCCCACCTTGGCGATGATCGAGTCGAAGGAGGCGGAGTGCATCGTGGCCTCGACGCCGAGGACCTTCCCAAGGGCCTTGGTGATATCGGCGTCGTATCCGATCGGCTTGCCGTTAGCGTCCAGGAACTCGGCGGGGGCGTAGTCGGTGGCAGCGCCGATGTCGAGCCTGCCGTCGGCGCCGAGCGCCCCGGCGGGAAGGAGGGCAGCGATGTTGTCCTGCTTGGTGATGCTCGACACGTCGTAGCCCTGGGTCTTGGCCTTGGCGGACCCGGTGGCGAGGTCGTTGGCGTTCGTGCAGGCCGACAGGCCGGCGGCCAGGCCGAGCGCGGCGATGGCTGCGATGATCCGGGTGGGGTTGGTGCGCATGGGAAGGCTCCTTGGGGTAGATGACCGTGGCCCACTCTATCCACTCCGGTGCATATCTATTGCATGGAATGGGTATTGCGCGTGTCACGGCCGGGGGCGGGCGCCCACGCCCCCGCCTGCCTCACATGTCGTAGTACAGCTCGAACTCGTAGGGGTTCGGGCGGGCCCGCAGCGGCTCGATCTCCTTGGACCGCTTGTAGTCGATCCAGGTCTCGATGAGATCGGGGGTGAAGACATCGCCCTCGGTGAGGTAGTCGTGGTCGGCCTCCAGGGCCTCCAGGGCGGCGTCGAGCGTGCAGGGCAGCTTCTCGATGTCGAAGTACTCCTCGGGGGCGAGCTCGTAGAGGTCCTTGTCGATGGGCTCGCGCGGCTCGATCCGGTTGCGGATGCCGTCGATGCCGGCCATGAGGACGGCGGAGAAGCACAGGTAGGGGTTCGCCGACGGATCCGGGACCCGGTACTCCACGCGCTTGGCCTTCGGTGAGGAGCCGGTGACGGGGATGCGGATGCACGCCGAGCGGTTGCGCGCCGAGTAGACCAGGTTGACGGGCGCCTCGAAACCGGGGACGAGCCGGTGATAGGAGTTGACCGACGGGTTGGTGAACGCCAGCAGGCTCGGGGCGTGGGCGAGGATGCCGCCGATGTACCAGCGGGCGATGTCGGAGAGCTGGCCGTAGCCGCGCTCGTCGAAGAACAGGGGGCGCCCGTCCTTCCACAGGGAGTGGTGGCAGTGCATGCCCGATCCCGCCGCGCCGAAGAGCGGCTTGGGCATGAAGGTGGCGGACTTGCCCGCCCCCCAGGCGACGTTCTTGATGACGTACTTGAACTTCATCATGTCATCGCCGGCGGTCAGCAGTGAGGCGAAGCGGTAGTTGATCTCCTGCTGGCCGCCGGTGCCCACCTCGTGGTGGGCGCGCTCGATGTCCAGGCCCGTCTCCTGGCAGACCCGCACCATCTCATCGCGCAGGTCCGCCATCTGATCGGTGGGGGAGACCGGGAAGTAGCCGCCCTGGAAGGCGACCTTGTAGCCCTGGTTCCCGCCGGGCTCCTCGCGCCCGGTGTTCCAGGAGGCCTCGTCGGAGTCGACGGCGTAAAAGGCGCCCTGGGGAGTGGAGTCGAAGCGCACGGAGTCGAAGAGGTAGAACTCGGCCTCGGCGCCGATGAAGCAGGTGTCGGCGATGCCGGTGGAGCGCAGGTAGTTCTCGGCCTTGGCGGCGATAGAGCGGGGATCGCGTGAGAAGACCTCGTCGGTGAAAGGATCGACGATCGAGAAGTTGATGATGAGGGTCTTGCGGGCGCGGAAAGGATCGAGGAACGCCGTCGTGACATCGGGGACGAGCTTCATATCCGACTCGTGGATGGCGGTGAACCCACGGATCGAGGAGCCGTCGAACATGAGGCCGTCGGTCAGGGCGTCGGACTTGAACGCCGCCGCCGGGATCGTGAAGTGCTGCATGACGCCGGGGAGATCGCAGAAGCGCGCATCGACGAGCTCGACCCCCTCCCGCTCGATGTACTCCAGTGCCTCGGTGGCGTCTTTGAACATGCGCTCGCTCCTCGACGATCGTTGGTTCGGCTACGGGTTCGGCAAGTAATGAGCCTAGTCGAGCGGTGATGACGCGGCGGTGCCGCGCGTGTGTCCCTGGTGTTTCGGCCGAGGCGCCGTCGTCCGCCGTCAGCGCCCCGGGGGGCGTGGCCGGGCCCGGCTCAGTGGCCGCGCAGCGCCCGGCGGTCCGGGCGGGCCTTGGACGGGTCGATGCCCTTGGGGATGGGCAGGCCCTTGGCCCCCAGGGAGGACAGGCGCTTGGAGACCTGGGAGATCTCGGAGTCCGTCAGGCGGGTCGGCTTCGTGGGCAGCTTGCGCAGCGCGGCCGACAGCTCCCCGAGGCGGACCTGGCCCTCATCGGTGCCGACGTTGATGACGTGGAGGGGGACCGTGGACAGGATGCGGTTGATCTTCTTGCGCTCATCGGCCACCAGTCGCTGCGTGCGGCCCGTGGGGCCCTCCACGACGAGGACGACGCCGGGGCGGCCCACCAGGCGCCAGATGACGTCCTGGGTCTTGGGGTTGACGGCGGCCGGCTGCTCCTCCAGGTACCAGCCCTTGCCGACCTGATCGAGCACGGCCTTGGCCGCGCCGGGGACGCCCTCGATCTGGGAGTAGGAGGCCCGGCGCACCGTCCACGACAGCAGGATCATGTCGAGGAGGAAGGCGAGCATGATCCCCAGGATCACCCAGTACCAGACCGCCATACCGGTGCCCAGGGCGATCGCGATCGCCAGGAGGATCGAGGCGGTGGTGGTGCCGATCAGCGCCCAACCGATCCACGGGTAGGTGCGCCGCGAGATGGTGTAGGCGTCCTTGAGGTTCTGGGCGTAGGCGGCCAGGCGGCGCTTCTTCTTGGGCTGGGGGCTTCGGGCTGTGCTCACGGTGAACAGGATAGACGACGCCGCAGGCGCGGCCCGGTGGTCAGTCGATCATCGGCCGTGTCCAGCGGCTCCGGGGCCCGGCGCCCGCCCTGCGCTGGCTCAGGAGGCGGCGGCCAGGGCGGGGGAGGGAGCGAGGAGCGCGCTGGCCTCCTGGCGCGCGGTCGTCGGCTCGGTGAGGGCGCGCAGGTGCTCGGGCACCTCCCAGCCGCGCTTGACCACGGCCCTGCCCCACAGCATCCCGGCGCGGTAGGAGGAGCGCACCATCGGCCCGCTCATGACGGCGGCGAAGCCCATCTCCTCGGCCAGGGAGGACAACTCGATGAACTCCTGGGGCTTGACCCAGCGGTCGATGGGGTGGTGGAGCTTGGAGGGGCGCAGGTACTGCGTGATCGTCAGGATGTCGCAGCGCGCCTCGACGAGCGTCGCCATCGCCTCCTCGATCTCCTCGCGGGTCTCGCCCATACCGAGGATGAGGTTCGACTTGGTCACCAGGCCGGCCTCGGAGGCGGAGCGGATGACGTCCAGGCTGCGCTCGTAGGAGAAGGCGGGGCGGATGCGCTTGTGGATGCGCGGGACCGTCTCCACGTTGTGGCCTAGGACCTCCGGGCGCGAGGAGTAGACCTCGGCGAGGGCGCCCGGGTCCCCCTTGAAGTCGGGGATGAGCAGCTCGACGCCGGTGCCGGGGGAGAGCTCGTGGATCTGGCGGCAGGTCTCGGCGTAGAGCCAGGCACCGCCGTCGGGGCGGTCATCGCGGGCGACCCCGGTGACCGTGGCGTAGCGCAGCTCCATCTCCTTAATGGAGACCGCCACGCGCCGGGGCTCATCGACGTCGTACTCCGTGGGGCGGCCCGTGGCGATGTCGCAGAAGTCGCAGCGCCGGGTGCAGATCTCCCCGCCCACGAGGAAGGTAGCCTCGCGGTCGTTCCAGCACTCGTAGATGTTGGGGCAGTTCGCCTCGGCGCACACGGTGTGCAGGTTCTTCTCGCGCACCAGGCCGCGCACGTCCTGATAGGTCTCGGAGACGACGGCCTTGGTGCGCAGCCACGAGGGCTTGGACTCGATGGGCGTCTCGGCGTTGCGGGCCTCGACGCGCAGCAGCCTGCGCCCCTCGGGGGCGACGGCCGCCTGTGTCCTGAGTGAGGCCCTGGGGGCGATCGGGTCAGCCACATGCTCTCCTTCTGAGTGCGTTCGCGCGAGCCCCCATAGTTTATGGCCCCGTGCGACATCATGGGATTGAGGTCCTATGTGATTCTCCAGCCAGCGCCTCCGCGCTCAATCCGCCCGCAGTGGGGCGAGATGGGCCTCGAGGGCGGCGATGACGCCGTCGGCGAGCGCTTCCGCCGCGAGTGCGCCGGGCTGCCCGCCGAGCTCGGCGGCGATGGAGGTGACCCCGGCGTCCTCGATCCCGCAGGGGATGATCCGGTCCAGGGCGAAGGCGTCGAGATCCGGGCTGACGTTGAGCCCGATCCCGTGCTTCGTGACGCCTCTCGCCACGCGCACGCCGAGAGCGCAGATCTTCCGGTCCGCCCGGAAGAAGGGCCCCCGGGGGTCGTCGGGGCGGCCCGGTGCCCACACGCCCGAGCGCCCCTCGACGCGCTTCGTGGGGATCCCGAGCTCCGCGCAGACTTCCATCACCGCGGCCTCCAGCGCGCGCACGTACTTGATGACGTCGATGGGCTCAGCCAGGCGCACGATCGGGTAGACGGTCAGCTGCCCCGGCCCGTGCCAGGTCACCTTGCCCCCGCGGTCGACGTCGACCACGGGCACTCGATCCGGGCCCGCGACGTCCCCGCTTGGGCGCTCCCAGGAATGCGTGCGGCGCCCCACCGTGTACACCGGCTCGTGCTCCAGGGCGATGATCGTCGAGCGCCGCTCCCCGGAGGCGACGGAGGCGTGGACCTCGTCCTGGAGGCGCGCCCCCTCGCCATAGGGGACGAGGCGGTCGCCCAGATCGATGTCCAGGCGGTCCATGGGGAGCGCCGGGGCGCCGGCTGTCATGCGCTGCACGGGCCCACAGTAGGCCACCGGCACCGGCGGAGGCGGCGCGCGGGCCAGGCGCCGGGAGTTGTCGGTGAGTCCGCCGGCGCAAACATCCGATGAGTTATCCACAGATTCTCCAGGGTACTTCCGTCAGCCCCCGCAGCCGCTGACCATGGGACCATGAGGACTTCATCACCCAAGGCCGCGCCGGCGTGGCGCCGCGCGGCACCGCTGGCTCGGTGGCGACGGGCCCAGAGCGAGGACGGCGAGCCCTCGCGGGGCCCGGGAGGGATTACAGACGCCGAGTCGAGCGCCCTGGCCAACAAGGGGATCGCCCTCGGTGAAGCGCTGGGGAGGAACGGGCGGGCCGACGGCTGCCCGATCCGGGGCGTGGACGGCGAGGGGCGTGACGTCGTCGTGCGGGTCATCGAGCCGCCGGAGCGGGGCGCGCGCGCCATGCGCCGCCTGGCGGCCCTGAGGGACCTGCGGCACAGCGGCATCGCGAGGATCCGCTCCCTCGTGCCACTGGCCGGAGGGCGACTGGCCGTCGTCACCGATCTCATCGATGGCGCCGACCTCGCCGTCGTCCTCGGATCGCGGGGCCGCCTGGGCAGGGGGGAGAGCGCCGCGCTCCTCGACGGAGTGGGCTCGGCCCTGGCCGCCCTCCATGACGAGGGGCTGGTCCATGGGGATGTGTCGGCGGCGAATGTCATGATCGCCTCCTCGGGGGCTCCCGTGCTCATCGACCTGCTCGGCGGGATCATGGAGATGGGCACGCAGGGGACCGCCGCGCCGGAGCGGCTCGCGGGAGGGGCCGCGACGCCGTCGTCCGATGTGTACTCCCTGGCCGCCCTCGTCCTGGAGTGCCAGGGGGCCGATCCCTCCTCGCGGGGGGAGGCCGCGTCGCTGCTCGCCGACGCCCTCCGGGAGGACGCGAGGGCGCGGCCTACCGCGCGGGACCTGGCCGCCCGCGCCCCGCAACTCGGATGGCCCGAGGCGATCGACCTGCCCGAGGGCGCCCGTCTGGCCTCGGGAGCGCTGCGCTCAGCGGCGCGCACCCCCACTCGGGTGGTTCCGTCGCGGAGGTCCCTTGGCTCCGGCGGGGGCGGTCGCCTTTCTCTGGGCCGGAAAGCCACGGCCCTGGCCGCCGGAGGGGCCGTTCTCGCGCTGGGGGTCGCTGGGGTCATGGCCTGGGCGGGCAGGGGCGATGACGCCGGCGCCCCGGCCCCCTCCGCCGGCCCGGGGGTCGCGCCCGTGAGCGCGGGGGATGAGTCGCTGGAGGCAGTCGTCACCGGTCTGGTCGCGGCGCGGGACTCCGCCCTGGTCTCCGGCGATGAAGCGGCGCTCGCCCTGACCTCCGTCGAGGGCTCGCCCGCCGCGCGCGCCGACAGTGAGCTGCTGGCCTCCCTCCGGGATGGCGGCGAGCGGGTGGCGGGACTGACGACCTCGGTGACCGGCGTGAGCGAGATGGTGGGCGCCTCCTGCCCGGACCGGCAGTGGGAGGGGGCCAGGTGCGCCCGGGTGTCCCTGAGTCAGGGGCCCACCACCTGGACGGGAGACGACGGCGCGCATGAGGCGCCCGCCCCGGGCGCGCGCGAGGTGGTGCTCGTCCTCGTGCCCGGTCCGTGGCGCGTCGCCGAGGTCCTGGAGGCCGGGTGACCCGGCGGGATCGCACCTAAACGACGGCGGGGGCGGGCCCGCGCGGTGATGCGGGCCCGCCCCCACCGAAGAGGCGGTCAAAGCGGTCTTAGGGCCTCACAGGCCGAGCTCGCCAGCGAAGTCGCCGTCCTCAAGGCGCTTCTTGACGGTCATGAGGTAGCGCGCGGCGTCGGCCCCGTCCACCAGGCGGTGGTCGTAGGACAGGGCCAGGTAGCACACGGAGCGGATCGCGATGACCTCGTTACCGTCAGCGTCCTTGATGACGCGCGGCTGCTTGACGATCGCGCCCAGGCCGAGGATGGCGACCTCGGGCTGGTTGATGATCGGGGTGTCGAACAGGGCGCCACCGGAGCCGGTGTTGGTGATGGTGAAGGTGGAGCCGGAGAGCTCGTCCGGGTTCACCTTGTTGTCACGGGTGCGGGCGGCCAGATCGTTGATGCGCTTGGCCAGGCCCGGGATGTTGAGGTCCCCGGCGTTCTTGACCACGGGCACGAGCAGGCCGCGCGGGGTGTCCACGGCGATGCCGACGTGCTCGACATCGTGGTAGGTGACCTCCTTGCCGTTGATGGAGGCGTTCACCTTCGGGTGGGCCTTGAGGGCCTCGGTGGCGGCCTGCACGAAGAAGGGCAGGAAAGTGAGCTTCGTGCCGTTGGCGGCCAGGAACGCGTCCTTCGCCTTGGCGCGCAGCGCGGCGACGCGGGTGACATCCACCTCGACGACCGTGGTCAGCTGGGCGGAGGTCTGCAGCGAGTCGATCATGCGCTCGGAGATGACCTGGCGCAGGCGGCTCATCTTCTCGGTCTTGCCGCGCAGCGCGGTGTCCACGGCGGGCTTGGCCGACGGCGCCGCGGCGGCGGCGGGCGCGGGCGCGGCGGCGGGAGCCGCCTGGGCGGCGGCAGCCTTGGCCGCGGCCTCCTCCGCAGCCTTGGCAGCGGCGAGCACATCCTCCTTGCGGATGCGGCCCCCCACGCCGGTGCCGGTCACCTGGGTCAGGTCGACGCCCTTGTCGCGCGCGAGCTTGCGCACGATCGGGGTGACGTAGCCCGCCGCGGCGGGGGCGGCGGGAGCCTCGGGGGCGGGGGTGGAGCCGGCCTCGGAGGGCTCTCCGATGATGGCCAGGACGGTGCCGACCT
>NZ_VWPG01000009.1:0-92699 GCF_009829695.1 Actinomyces sp. zg296 | reverse complement strand
ATCAGGCGCGGGTCGTCGGGGATCTCGGGCGCCATCTCGGCCCAGGGGATCGGGTCGGTCATCTCCCTGGGGCCCGTCAGGGGGTCGTAGCCGATGAGTTGGTCCCACCTGGGGATCAAGGAGGCTAGGAAGGGATCCTTGGCGGGGTTGGCCGCCGCCCAGTGGGCCCAGAACGCGATCGAGTCCTGATCGCTCATCGTCACCGGCGTCGCTTTGCCGGGTCTGGGATCGGGCGTCGTGTCGGGTTCTGCCAGCGCTGTCATCGGTTGCCTCCTCGATCAGGGCGTCCAGGCTCAGCTGGGCGAAGGTGCCTTCATTGTGGTGGGGGCCGGTGGGCGTCGGGGGTCTTCTCCTCGTCGGGGAGCGCCACGGATAACCCCATTCTGGCTCAGGGCACCGACATGAATAGGGACTCAATCCCCGGCGGGCACTGGCTCACGCGCTGACGCCCGCGGCGATCTGGGGCGCTCGTGGATCCTTAAGGGGTGGTGGGCCCGTGCGGGTCGTGGTGGGCTCGGCGGGTGTGGCGAACCGCGGCGTCGGCGGTCTCAGAACGGAGGCGCGGAAGCGCGCCCCACAGAGGATCAGTGGGCCCGATGCGCCCGTCGCGCCGTCCCCACCGCGGCGGGCAGGGCCGCCAGGAGGCGCTCGACGTCGTCGAGAGAGGTCCCCGCCCCCATGGTGCAGCGCAGCGTCCCCCGCGCCGCCTCCTCACCCAGGCCCATCGCCATCAGCACATGGCTCGGGCCGCTCACCCCCGCGTGGCACGCAGAGCCCGCCGAGGCGTCGATCCCCGCCATGTCCAGGGCCATGAGCAGCGCCTCCGCGCTCACACCCTCGAACCACAGATGCGCCGTCCCCGGCAGATGCGGCGCTCCCCCCGGCAGGGTCGCATGCGCGCCCGGGATCGCCAGCGCCCCCGCCAGCAGACGGGATCGCAGCCCTTCCAGGCGCTCCGCCTCCGCCTCCCGCTCCGCCACCGCCAACTCCAGAGCCAGTGCGAGCGCGCGTGCGCCCACCACGTCCTGCGTGCCTGAGCGCAGGCCCCGCTCCTGGCGGCCCCCGCCCATCGGCGCCGCCAGCTCCAGATCGCGCCGGGCCACCAGCGCCCCCACGCCCACCGGCGCGCCCAGCTTGTGCCCGGAGACGCTCACCGCGTCCAAACCCCAGCCATGAACATCCAGCGGAACCCTTCCCACGGCCGCCACCGCGTCGCAGTGCACCGGCACGTACCCCGGCCGCCCCGGGCGCGGCACGCCACTCGCCTCCCGCACCGCCGCGACGATCCCCGCCAGGTCCTGCACGGCCCCCGTCTCGTTATTCGCCGCCATGACACTCACCAGCGCCACGGGGCCCGCCGCGCCACCGCTTTCGGGACGGGCCGCGCCCCCGCCCTCGGGGCGGGCCGAGCCCCCGCCCGCCGGCGCCTCCCGCACATCCCGCGCCTCCCGCACCACCGCGGCCGCGGTCTCCGGCCGCACCAGCCCCGCACCGTCGACTCCTAGAACCCGCAGGCGCGCGCCCAGGCGCGCCCACGCCGTCCTGGCCGAATCCAGTACCGCCGGGTGCTCCACCGCAGAGACGGCCAGCACCCCACCCGGGACCGCCAAGGCCCGCCCCGCCACCACGAGCCCATCGGCCTCCGTCCCGCCAGAGGTCAGAATCACCTCGTGCGCGTCCACCCCCAGGGCCGCCGCGATCCGGCCCCGCGCCTCGGCCAGGCGCCCCGCCGCCTTCCGGCCCGAGCCATGCAGAGCCGCCGGATTCGCCAGCGCCCCGTCCGCCCGGCCGCCCGCCTTGCCAGCCATCTCAGCCATGTCCCGCGCCACCTGCTCGGCAACCTCGGGGCGCGTCGGCGCCGTCGCCGCATAATCGAGGTAGGTCCGCATGGAGGAACCCTAGAGGATCGCCCAACTCAGGCGCCCTGGAGGCCCTCAGGACGGCTCGCCGCTGCGCGGCCGACTCCGCGACCAGGCCTGGGGCGCGGCGCCCCACCTGTTGGGACCCGTTGGGCGGACGATCGGGGAAAGGCGCATGGTGGGCGCATGTCCTCCCAACCCGGCGCGCCCCGCCCCACCGCGCCTCATGAGACCGACCGGGACGCGCCGACCACGCGGCGCGCCCACCGCGCCCACCGCGCCCGACCCGCCTCCCTCGCGCTACCGATGCTCTCGCGCGGTCAGACCGACCGGGACGCCGCGCGCCGCGGCGAACCGGGGCTCCTGGAGCGCCTCGCCGCCGACCCCGCCACCCGGCTGCTCCTGGCCGATGCCCGGGGGCGCGCGGCGCTCGCGGCCCCCGCCATCCGCCCCGACCTGCCCCTGGATGGACTCACGCCCTTCGAGTCCGCGCCGGAGAGCCTGCGCCTGGCCGATCTGCGCGCCACCGACGCGGACCTGAGCGGGCTGCTCCTCATCTACCTCGGCCGCTCCCCACGCGGCGGCGCGGTGGGCGAGGGGGGAACGGGCGGGCCGGGGGAGGAGGCCGAGGGCGCCAGCTGGATCGCCGCGATCATTCCCGACGGCGCTCCCGCCACCACAGCCGCCGAGCCCCAGGACGCCGAGGGCGCCAGGCGGCCCCACGCCGACCTCGAGCGGATACTCGCGGCCAACCCGCTGTCCGCGTTGCGCGCCGTCGGCGCCGCCCTCGACGCCCACGACGCCGGGCTCGCCACCACCGCCGTTGCCCTGGCCGCCTGGCACGCCTCCGCCCCCCACTGCGCCGCCTGCGGGGCCCGCACCGAGCCCCACGAGGCCGGCTGGGCCCGCCGCTGCCCGCGACCCGGCGGCTGCGGGGCCATCTCCTTCCCCCGCACCGACCCCGCCGTCATCATGGCGGTCACCGACGAGCGCGACCGCATCGTCCTGGTCCACGGCGCCGCCTGGCCGCCCCGGCGCTACTCCACCGTCGCCGGGTTCATCGAGGCGGGGGAGTCCGCTGAGGCAGCCGTCGCCCGGGAGGTCGCCGAGGAGATCGGGCTGCGGGTCGAGGCGGTCGAGCACGTCGCCACCCAGCCCTGGCCCTTCCCCCGCTCCCTCATGCTCGGCTACCGCGCCCGCCTCGCCCCCGGCCAGGGCCCCGCGCGCCCCGACGGCGAGGAGGTCACTGACGCCGCCACCCTGTCCCGCTCGGAGCTGGCGCAGGCCGTGTCCGCCGGGGAGGTCATCCTTCCCGGACCCACCTCCATCGCCCGCCTTCTCATCGAGGACTGGTACGGCGGGGAGCTGCCCGAGGCGCCCGCGCGGAATGCCGAGGCTCGTCCCGAGGCGGGCGCGCCGCGGCGACCGTGAGCGGCGGGCGGATCGCGATAAGCGCCGTCGGAACGCGTCAGTGGGCCGTGGCAGGCTGTCCCCGATGACCAAGCCCAGCCCGACCCCCGACGCCCCCGGCCCCACCCAGGCCGGGCGGCCGCTGAGCCCCGCCCAGCTGCTCGACGCCCTCGACCCCGATCAGCGCGCCGTCGCCGAGCATGTGGAGGGCGCCCTGTGCGTGCTCGCCGGCGCCGGCACCGGCAAGACCCGCGCCATCACCTACCGCATCGCCCACGGCGTGGCCGTCGGCGCCTACCACCCCCACCAGCTCCTCGCCCTCACCTTCACCAAGAAGGCCGCGGGCGAGCTGCGCGGCCGCCTGCGCGCGCTGGGCATCGAGGGCGCCCAGGCCCGCACCTTCCACTCCGCCGCCCTCAGCCAACTCCGCTACTTCTGGCCCAGCGCCGTCGGCGGGCAGATCCTCCCCCTCCAGCCCGGCAAGGCCCCCCTCATCGCCGTCGCCGCCTCCCGCCTCGGCCTGGGAACAGACCGCGCCCTCATCCGGGACCTCGCCGCGGAGATCGAATGGGCCAAGGTCACCAACACCCTCCCCGAGGACTACGCCCAGGCCGCCACCGCGCGCGGGCGCGGCGCCGCCGGGCTCGACGCCGGCACCATCGCCTCCGTCCTCCACCTCTACGAGGAGGCCAAGAGCGAGCGCGGCGTCATCGACTTCGAGGACGTCCTGCTCATCCTCGCCGGCATCCTCGCCGAGCGGGAGGACATCGCCGCCCGCGTGAGGAACCAGTACAAGCACTTCGTGGTTGACGAGTACCAGGACGTCTCCCCGATCCAGCAGCGCCTGCTGGACCTGTGGCTCGGGCGGCGCCGCCAGCTGTGCGTCGTCGGGGACGTCTCCCAGACCATCTACTCCTTCGCCGGCGCCACCCCGGACTTCCTCACCGGTTTCGCCTCCCGGTACGACGGCGCCCGCGTCATCCGCCTCAACCGCGACTACCGCTCCACTCCGCAGGTCGTCTCCCTGGCCAACCGGGTACTCGCCCGCTCACAGCGCGGTTCAGGGGCGCTGCGCCTGCCCGCCGGAGCCGTCGAGCTCGTCGCCCAGCGCCCCAGCGGCCCCGCCGTCCGCTTCGACTCCTACGACGATGACACCGCCGAGGCCGCGGGCGTCGTCGAGCAGGTGGGGCGGCTCACCGCCGCCGGAGTACCCCTGTCCGAGATCGCCGTCCTGTACCGCACCAACTCCCAGTCCGAGGCCATCGAGCAGGCGCTGGCTTCCGCGGGCATCGGATACCTCGTGCGCGGCGGGGAGCGGTTCTTCGAGCGCGACGAGGTCAAGCGCGCCATGGTGCTGCTGCGCGGCGCCGCCCGCACCGAGGCCGCCACCCTCACCGGGGACGTCGCCCGCGACGCCCGGGAGATCCTCGCCCGCGAGGGCTGGGCCGAGCAGCCCCCCGCCGCCCGCGGCGCCCAGCGCGAGCGCTGGGACTCCCTCAACGCCATCATCTCCCTCGCGGACGAGCTCGCCCCCCGCCCCGGCTCCAGCCTCGACGCCCTCATCGCCGAGCTCACCGAGCGCGCCGAGGCGCAGAACGCCCCCACGGTCGACGGCGTCACCCTGTCCTCCCTCCATGCCGCCAAGGGCCTGGAATGGGACGCGGTGCTCCTCATCGGCGCCTGCGAGGGGCTCCTGCCGATCTCCCTGGCCGAGGGGCTCGCCGCCCTGGAGGAGGAGCGGCGCCTGCTCTACGTGGGCGTCACCCGCGCCCGCGAGCACCTCCTCATCTCCTACGCCCGCGCCCGTCACCCCGGGGGCCGCGCCTCCCGCCGCCACTCCCGCTTCCTCGACGGCATCTGGCCCACCGACGCCGGCACCGCGGGCAGCGGGGCGCGCCGTCGGGGCAGTGGCGGCACCTCGCCGCGCGCCCGCGCCAAGGAGGCCGCCGCCCTCTTCGAGCAGGAGAACGACCCCGCCACCATCGCCCTGTTCGAGGCCTTGCGCGCCTGGCGGGCCGAGGAGGCCAAGGGGCGCTCCGTGCCGGCCTACACGGTCTTCGCGGATACGACCCTGCGGTCCATCGCCGTCGTCAAACCGGGCACCCGACAGCAGCTCGCCCTCATCCGCGGCGTGGGCCCGGTCAAGATCGAGGCCTACTCCGAGGCCATCCTCGCCATCGTCCGCGAGCAGACCGGCTAGGGCCCGGCCTATTCCGATTCCAGCGCCGCGCAGGCGCACTCCGGATGCGGCAGCCACTGCCGCTCCAGGCCCAGGGGCTCGGCCCCGGAGATCTCCAGGCTGCGGCCCGCCCACGTCCCCGGCCCATCAGCCAGCGCCTCCAGGACCGTCCTCGCCACGAGCCCCGACGCCTGATGCGCCAGAAGCCGCTCGATGCGCGGCGCGGGCAGGCCGCGCTCCTGCGTGGCCACCACCGGCCACCGCGGGTCGGCGTCCCGCTCATGCAGATCGAGGCAGGCCGCGCACAGGGCCCGGCCCGGCTCCAGGAGCGGGCCGACCCGCACGCTCACCTCCCGCACCACCACGGGCAGATGAGGGGCGTCGGCCCGCGCCAGGCTCCGCGCCCGGATCGGGTCGATGAGATGCGGCTCCACGGTGAGCATGAGGTCGGGGACCGCGCGCAGCGGGGCCCGTCGCGCCGTCGTCGGAAAGGACTGGGCGACAGCGGCGTCGAGGGCCGGGTCCTCGGCCAAGACCGTGCCCACCCCGGCCTCGGCGAGGAGGGCGGTGGCCTCACGGGCGATCAGCCCCGGCGCCCCGTCGTCGAAGCGCCCCAGGACCGCCAAGCGGGCCTCACCCAGGCGACGGGCGCGCGCCGAGGCGCCGCCGGGGGAGCGCAGGCGCTCCCAGTACAGGAGGTCGTCGGCCTTGCGCCCCCCGCCCGGGAACGGCTCCTCATGCAGCATCCCGGCCTCGCGCAGCCTCCCCACGAGCTCGTGGGCGCGGCGCAGGGGCAGGCCGGCCAGGCGCGCTGAGCGGGACAGCGAGACCCGGTCGATGCCCTCGTCGAGGCGGTCGATGAGCCGCTGCTCCGCCGCGCTCATCCCCGTCAGGACGATGGCGTTGCCCGCCTCGGCTCCGATCTGGCACTCTCCGGGGCCCCGCCATAGGACGGGGGACGCTCCGCGCAGGCGCATGACGATGCTCTCCTCACGGCCGCCATGGGGACGGGGGACCGGTGAGCCGGTGGCGGGGCGGCCAGCATCAGCCTGGCACCCCAGGCGGCGTCGTGCCAGGGGGGCGGGAGAATCTGTGGAAAACCACCCGTCTCCGCAGGCTGAGAACCGGTTTCGATGCTGTTTTCGACCGGTCTCGGCCCGGGGGCGGGGCAGGTCCTACGACGGCGGGGCCGGCATCGGGGTACCTTGAGCGATGCGCCGGGCGGGCCGTACTGCCGACGCCTCCCGGGGCGCCAAGCGCAGGAGGAGACATGAGCAGCAGCACGCCGATCCGCATCGGGGCCATCGACCTGGGCCCATCCGCCGGAAGGGTCATCGTCGGCACCATCGACGACGGCCGCATCACCCTGACCGAGACGCGGCGCTTCTCCAACAGCGCCATCCCCCTGCCCACCCGCGCCGGTGAGCGCCTCTACTGGGACGTCCTGCGCCTGTGGAGCGAGATCCGCGAGGGACTGCTCGCCGCGGTGCGCGACATCGGGCCCCTGTCCGCCATCGGCGTGGATGCCTGGAGCGTTGACTACGGCCTGGTCGATGGCAACGGCGTTCCCGCCGGCATGGTGAGCGCCTACAACTCCCCGCGCACCAAAGGGATGCCTGAGCGCTTCTTCGCGGCGATCCCCGCTGGAGAGCTCTACCGCATCAACGGCCTGCAGGTTCAGGAGTTCAACACCGTTTTCCAGCTCCTCGCCGAAGACCTCGACGGCGGACTGCCCTCTCCCGGCAACGGCCTGCCCTCCCGGACCCTGCTCCTCCTTCCCGATCTCATCGCCTGCTGGCTCACCGGATCGATGTACGCCGAGGTCACGAATGCCTCGACCACCGGACTGGTGGATGTGAGGACCCGCAGCTGGTCCCGCCCGCTGGTCGAGCGCCTGCGCACCGACTTGGGCCTGGACCTGGTGGGGGTGCTCCCCGAGACGATCGAGGCGGGCGCCGTCGTCGGACCCGTGCGCCGCGATGCCCTTGAGGTCTTCGGGCCGGACGGCGCGCCCACGCCCGTGGTCGCCGTCGGCTCGCGCGACACCGCCTCCGCCGTCGTCGCCGTGCCCGCCCAGGGTGAGGACTTCGCCTACGTGTCCTGCGGGACCTGGTCGCATGTGGGGCTCGAGTTGGAGCGACCCGTGCTCTCCGAGGCCTCCCGGCGCGCCAACTTCACCAACGAGCTCGGCGTTGACGGAACCGTGCGCTACCTCAAGAACGTCGTGGGACTGTGGGCGCTCAACGAGGCCGTGCGCACCTGGGGGCGCCAGGGGCTCGATGTCTCCCTGGAAGACCTCGACGCCGCGGCCGAGTCCAGCGAGCCGCTGCGCACCATCATCGACCTCGACGACGGCTCCTTCCGGGCCCCGGGGGACATGGCTGCCCGCATCGATGACGCTGCCCATGCGACCGGGCAACCGCGGCCCCGCACGATCGGCGAGTACGCGCGGTGCATCAACGAGTCCCTTGCCCTGGCCTACCGGAGAGCCGTGCGCGAGGCCATGGCGCTGTCGGGCAAGCGGGTGGGTGTTCTGCACATGGTCGGCGGGGGAGTCCGCAACCGCCTTCTGTGCCAGTTGACCGCGGACGCCACCGGCCTGCGCGTGGTGGCGGGGCCCGTCGAGGCCGCCGCGCTGGGGAGCATCGCCGTCGCGGCCCGCGGCGTCGGGCTCATCGACGGCGACCTGGCGCGGTTGCGCTCCCTGGTGCGGGCCTCTTCGGAGATCGTGGAGTACGCGCCGAGACCCGAGGCCGCGGCCGCCTGGGACGCCGCTGAGCGCCGGGTCTTCGGAGAGCCCGAGCCTCAATCGTGAACCACAGCCCGGCGCGCGGGAGCGAGCGGCGGGCGCCTGTGGACGGGGACCCGGTCTCGGAGTTGTTTTCGACCGGTCTCGGAGTTGTTTTCGACCGGTCTCGATCGAGGGGTGGTCAGCGGGAGGCGACCGCTTGGCAGGTGGTGAGGGATGAGGTGTCGTCGGCGGCGATGCCCTCGGCGGCCTTCACGGCCTCATGCAGGTTGGACACCGCGTAGACCTCCATGCCCTCGGGCTCATGGCCCAGGACATCCCCGCAATTGCTCGCGGGGGCGAGGAAGTAGCGCGACCCCGCGGCAGAGGCGCCCGCCATCTTCTGGGCGATGCCGCCGATGGGCCCGATCTTGCCATCGGAGGAGATCGTCCCCGTTCCGGCGATGTCCTTGCCGCCGGTCAGATCCCCCGGGGTGATCTTGTCGACGATGCCGAGGGCGAACATCGAGCCGGCGCTCGGCCCGCCCACGTCCGACAGGGAGAAGGTCGCGCTGACATCCGAGTTCGCGCGCACATCGAGCATGACGCCCAGGAGCGAGCCCTCGCGGCCCGAGCCCTTCCCCGGGGCGAGGGTCGTCATCGTCAGGCTGACGTCCTGCCCGTCCCGCCTCACCACGACCTGGACCTCGGCTCCCGGCGCGATGGTCGTCATGAGTTCCTGGAGCTGGGCGTAGGTGGCCGGAGAGGTCGTCGTCCCGCCCGCGGGCGTGATCGAGCGGATGACGTCCCCGGCCTTGAACACGCCGTCGCCCCGCTCCTGGGAGGTCCCCCGCACGGTGAGCACCATAGAGTCCGCCAGCCCGGTCTCCATGAGCGCGGCGGTCACCGCCGCGTCCTGCGAGCTCGTCATCTGGGCCTGCTCCACCTCGTGCTGCTGCTCGGCGGTGACGCTCTCGGGGCAGACCCGGTCGCGGTCGAGCACGACCTCATCGGGGTCGAACCAGGCGTGGATGACGTCCAGAGCGGTCACCGGGTAGCCCGGGCAGCCGGAAACCGCCACCGTGGTCATCCGCAGCGCGCCCCGCGCGTGATAGGTCTCGGCGCCGGAGATGCTGATGAGCTCGGTGGACTGGCCCTCGGACTGGACGGTGCCGAGCACGTTCCAGGTGCGCCCCGGGCTCTCGATGACCTTCGGGACGGGGATCGTCGCCGCCGCGATGAAGGCCAGGACCCCCAGCGCCACCCCGGCCAGGAGCCAGCGCCAGGGGTGGGCGATGCGCGGGCGGCCCTCGGCGTCCTCAGGGGCGGCCCCCGCGTCCGGAGCCGCGGCGGTCGGCTCCTGGGCGGGTGAGTCGGAGGCGGGGAGCGTCGGGTCGGGATGCTCGGTCACGGGCCCCATCATGGCCCACGGGGCGGCTCCGCGCCCACCCGCCCCGCCCCGTTCCGTGATCGCGCTGCGGGCGAAGCGCGTACCCGGCGCGCGGGCGCCCATGGCACGATCGTGCCGTGCCCCGCGGGCGGTTCTTTCAGCGCCCGCCGCCCGGCACCGCCCCGACGTCAGCCAGTCACCACCGCCAGGGAGGAACCCCATGAGCGAGGACCCCTTCGAGACCCTTGAGGAGCTCCTCTCCGCGATCCTCGGGCCGCAGACCGCGCGCGATGCCGTCGCCGCCCTGCGATCCTCCGGCATCGATCCCGAGCGGCTCGCCTCAATGGGCGGGATGGAGGAACTCGCGCGCATGAGCCCCGGGCAGGCCATGGCGATGCGCGCGCAGCTGTCCCAGATGTTCGCCGCCTCCTCATCCGAGCCCGTCAACTGGACCATGGGCCGTGACCTCGCCCTCCAGCGGGCGCGCGAGGGCGGCGACCCCACCGTCACGGCCGCGCAGGCCCAGGCCATTCGCCAGGCCCTGACCGTCGCCGATCTCTGGCTGGACACCGCGACCGAGTTCATGCCGGCCCCCGGTGGGCGCGAGGCCTGGAGCCGCGAGGCCTGGCTCACTCGGACCATGCCCGTGTGGAAGGACGTCTGCGCGCCCGTCGCCCAGGCCGCCACTCGCGCCCTCTCCGAGGCCCTGGCCCACCAGATGCGGGGCCTGGGCGAGGCTGTGGGGGAGGAGGTTGTGGGTGAGGCCTCCAAGCAGGCCGGCGCCCTGGAGGCGATCATGCGCACCATGGCCGGCGCCGCCTTCGGCATGCAACTCGGCCACGCCATCGGGCGGCTCGCGCAGGAGGCCGTCGCCTCCACCGAGGTCGGCCTGCCGCTGACCCGCGAGCCCGGCACCGCCCTCCTGCCCGCCAACATCAGCGCCTTCGCTGCCGAGCTGGAGGAGGACGAGGAGGAGGTGCGGATGTTCTTCGCTGTGCGGGAGGCCGCCACCGCGCGCCTCTACGCGCATGTCCCCTGGCTGCGCGGGCAGGTCATGAGCGCCGTGGAGGCCTACGCCCGCGGCATCGCCATCGACACCGACGCCGTCGAGGCGGCCGTGGCGCAGGCGGACCCGCATGACCCCGAGGCGATCCAGGCCGCCCTGGCCGGGGGGATGTTCTCCCCGCAGTCCAGCCCCGAGCAGCTCGAGGCCCTCGGCCGCCTTGAGACCCTCTTGGCCCTCATCGAGGGCTGGGTGCAGGTGGTCACCGAGCGGGCGATCGCCGCGCATCTGCCGCGAGGCATGGCGCTAGCCGAGATGATGCGGCGCCGTCGCGCCGCCGGCGGCCCCGCTGAGCAGGTCTTCGCCCAGCTCATCGGCCTGGAGTTCCGCCCCCGGCTCGCCCGTGAGGCAGCCGAGTTGTGGCGGCGCATCGGCGCGGAGTCCAGCGACGCCGAGCGCGACGCCTTCTGGCAGCACCCCGACGTCATGCCCACCGCCTCCGAGCTCGCCCACCCCGAGGACTTCCTGACGATGCGGCGGGCGGACAAGGACATGGACGCCGAGATGGACGCCGATCTCGCCTCGCTGCTCGACGGCACCCTGGGCTACACCGACGCCGCCCGTGAGGCGGACAGGGCCGACCAGGGCGGGCGCGGGGAGCAGGACGGGGGCCCCGGCCCGGACGGGCCCGGCGCCCCCGGTGAGGAGGCCTGAGGCGCTGAGCCCCGGCGCCCGGGCGAGGCTCAGATGAAGGTGGCCCGCAGGGCCTCCGCCAGGCCCGGCACCAGGTCGGGGCCCTGGGCGACCATGGCGGGGGAGTCCTGGGAGCGGGCGCGCACCGCGCACCACGCCTCATTGGAGCGCAGCGCCCCGACGACGACGCGCACCTCCTCGCGATCCGGCCGGCTCTCCAGGTAGGCCAACTGCTCGGCCTCGTCCTCGATCGCCGCGGCCTCCGCCTCCGCCTCCGCCGGCAGGATGATGCGCTCCGCGGACACGGCCACGCCGTCGATGCTCATCGGCCAGGCGAGCTGGGTGAGCAGGTCCTCCAGCGTGGACGAGGGCGGCAGGTCCTCCTGCTCGACGATCATGAGCGACTCCGGGTTCTCCTTCGCCGCCTCCACGGCGCCGGGGTCCAGGAGGTCGGCCAGGGAGGGGTCGGCCTGGAGGGCGGCCGAGGTGCGCACCAGCGCGAAGACCGCCACGGGGGCGTCCCAGCCCCGCTTCGCCATGTGCTCCTCGAGCTCCATGACGGCGTCGGCCAGGGCGACGTGGCGCGGCGAGCCGAGCGCGAGGCGGCGCGCGGCCCCAGTAACGGACGGGTTCTCCCCAGGGAAGGTCGGCTGCGTCATGCGCCTATCCTCGCACCCTCCTGCCCGGTCACCCCGTCCACCCCGGCGCCGATCGGCGCGTCCCGCTTTGATCGCCGTCTCGCGCCTATGGGACCATGGGGCCCGGGCGCCTCAGCGCCGACCAGCCCGCGCGAGAGCCGCGCGGCACCAGCGACGGAGCGTGATCGTGAGCAACAGGTCCGACGACGACCCCATCGAGCAGCCAGATCCCGACCGGCCCGAGGGCGCGCCCCGGACCCCGTCCGAGGGCGCCAAGGACTCTCAGGGGCCTAAGGGACCGAAGGGGCCGAGGAAGCCCGGGGGCTCGGCGGGCTCCGCGGACGAGCCCAGCAAGGAGGACCGCGTCCGCTCGGGAATGTTCTTCGAGGGTGACGCGGCCTTCCTGCGCCACCTCGGCGATGCCCTCAAGGCCCATGACCCCGGCCCGTCGGACGACGGCGGAGACGGGGGATCGCGCGGTGGAAGCGGCGGCTCCGGCGGCTCTGGGGGATCCAGTGGCGGGCGCGGTGACGGCCCCTCGCGGCGCCCCTCCTCGGGCGCCGGGAGCGCCGGTGCCTCACGGCGCCCGGGACCGCTCTCCCTGACGATCGGCATCCTGGCCGGGGCGGCGGCGATCATCGGCTTCCTCTCGCGCTCGTGGACAGAGGTCCTCTGGTTCAACCAGCTGGGCTACCAGCGGATCCTCTGGACCCACTGGGCCAGCGCGGGGGCGCTGTTCGTCGTCGGGTTCGTCATCATGTTCCTGGCCACCGGTGGTGCGATGGTCGCGGCCTACCGCGCCCGCGAGATCGAGGTCCCCACCGATGAGGCCACTCGCAATCTGGAGGCCTACCGCACGCTCGTCGAGCCCTCCCGCCGGCGCCTGGCCTGGCTCATCCCGGCGTTCGTGGCGCTGGCTGGCGCGGCCTGGGAGCTCGCGCCCAAGTGGCAGCAGTTCCTCCTGGCCTTCAACGCCGAGCCCTTCGGGGTGACCGACCCGCAGTTCGGCATGGACATCTCCTTCTACGTCTTCATCCTGCCGGTGCTCACCACGGTGGTCGGCTTCCTCATCCGCGTGGTCATCTTCGCGGGCCTGGCGAGCGTGGCCGTCCACTACCTCTACGGCGGGATCGCGGTGGCGCGCGCCCAGCACTTCACCCGCGCCGCGCGCATCCACCTGACCGGCCTCATGGCGGCCCTCAGCCTCCTGCTGGGCGCGCGCTACTGGCTGACCCGCTACACCTCGCTGCACTCCTCGAACTCCAAGTTCGACGGCGCCGCCTACACCGACGTCAACGCGGTCCTCCCCGCCCAGGGGATCCTGGCGGCCATCGCCGTCGTCATCGCGGTGCTGTTCATCGCCTCGATCCGCTCCAGCTCGTGGCGGCTGCCCATCATCGGCGTCGTCGTCATGGTGGCCTCGGCCCTGGTCATCGGGACCGGCTACCCGGCGGTCGTCCAGCGCTTCGTCGTCGAGCCCAACGCGCAGCGCGAGGAGGCGGAGTACATCGGCCGCAACATCAAGGCCACGCTGGCGGCCTACGGCCTGAAGGACGCCAGTCTGACCGCCTATGACGCCAAGACCACGGCCGAGCCGGGCCAGTTGCTGGAGGACGCGGAGTCGACGGCGTCGATTCGCCTGCTCGACCCCGGCCAGATCTCGCCGACTTTCCGCCAGGTCCAGCAGAACAAGCAGTACTACTCCTTCCAGCCCCGCCTGAACGTGGACCGCTACCAGATCAACGGCAGCAGCCGGGACACGGTTATCGCGGTGCGCGAGCTCAACCTCAACGGCATCGGGAAGGACCAGCGGAGCTGGATCAACGATCACACCGTGTACACCCATGGCTACGGCGTCGTCACCGCCTACGGCAACACGGTGGCCTCCGACGGCAGCCCCGCGTTCTGGGAGGGAGGCATTCCCTCCCGGGGTGATCTGGGCTCCTACGAGCCGCGCATCTACTTCGGCCAGTCCTCCCCCAAGTACTCGATTGTCGGCGGGGACGACGGTGGAAGCCCCCACGAGCTCGACTACCCCGATGACACCGCCCCCAACGGCCAGGTGAACTCGACCTTCGCCGGCGACGGCGGCCCCAGCGTGTCCAACTACTGGAACCGGTTGCTGTACGCGGTGAAGTTCCAGGAGATGAACCTCCTGTTCTCCAAGGAGGTCCGGGAGGGCTCCCAGATCCTGTACGACCGCAATCCCGCCGAGCGCGTCGCGAAGGTCGCCCCCTGGCTCACGCTGGACGGCAACCCCTATCCGGCCGTCGTGGATGATGATGACGACCCCTCCACCCCCAAGCGCGTCCTGTGGATCCTCGACGGCTACACGACGACGAACAACTACCCGTACTCCCAGCACGAGTCCCTCACGGCGGCCACCGGCTCGAAAGACCTGGTCAGGGCGCCTAAGGAGTCGAACTATGTGCGCAACTCCGTCAAGGCGGTCGTTGACGCCTACGACGGCTCGGTGCGCCTATTCGAGTGGGACCAGGAGGATCCGATCCTCAAGGCCTGGTCGAAGGCGTTCCCCGGCGCGGTGACGCCGATGAGCCAGATGAGCGCCGACCTCATGGCGCATATGCGCTACCCGGAGGACCTGTTCAAGGTGCAGCGCTCCATCATGGCGAAGTACCACGTCCAGGATCCCGCCAGCTTCTACTCCGGCGGCGACTTCTGGCAAGTCCCCGACGACCCGACCCGGGACGCCGACCCGAGCAAGCAGGGTGATTCCCCGCAGGACCCCTACTACCTGAGCCTGAAGATGCCCGACCAGGACGCGGCGAGCTTCTCCCTGTCCAGCGTCTTCATCTTCCCGGGGCGCACGGTGCTCACCGCCTTCATGGCGGTGGACTCCGAGACCTCCTCCGGCCAGCCGGGGGTGCGCAACCCGAACTACGGCAAGATACGCGTCCTCGAGTTGCCCAGGTCCTCGAACATCCCGGGGCCCGGCCAGGTCCAGGGCAACTTCAACTCCTACAACGAGGCCTCCACGGTGCTCAACCTGCTGTCCCAGCAGGGATCCCAGGTGATCAAGGGGAACCTCTTGACCCTCCCCGTGGGAGGCGGCCTGCTGTACGTCCAGCCGGTGTACGTCCAGTCGTCTTCGGGCACGCAGTACCCGCTGCTGCGCAAGGTGCTGGTGTCCTTCGGTGACAAGGTGGGCTTCGCGGACAGCCTGTCCGGCGCGCTCGACCAGGTGTTCGGCGGCGACTCCGGGGCCAAGACGGGCCAGGAGGAGGTCAATGGCGATACCGCGGCCGCCAACGGCACCTCGACGGCGCCCATCGACTCCGGCGGGGCGGGGGCGGGCGCTCCCGCCGCGGATCCCTCAGCGGCGGCCAGCCCCGCGCCGACCCCCGCTCCGAGTTCCCCGGCGACGACGGCGCCCGCCGCGCCCGCGCCCAGCGCCTCCGCGGCCGGCTCGACCGGCGATCCGGCGACGGACCTCCAGACCGCCCTCGCCGACGCCCAGGCGGCGTTGACCGATGCGGATAAGGCGCTCAAGGCCGGTGACTGGGCGGCCTACGGCGATGCGCAGAAGCGCGTCGACGCGGCGATCTCCCGGGCCATCGACGCCCAGGGGAAACTGAACGGCAAGTAGGGACCACGGGATCGGCCGGCCGGGCGGGGAGCCCGGCCGGCCGGACTTCTGGTGAGGAAGCGCACGCTCTGGCGGCTTGAAGGCGGGCGCGGGCCCGGGCTAGAGTTCTTCTCGCCGACGCGGGGTGGAGCAGTTCGGTAGCTCGCCGGGCTCATAACCCGGAGGTCGCAGGTTCGAATCCTGTCCCCGCTACGAGACCGGAGGCCCCGGCACCAGCAGGTGCCGGGGCTTTCTGCTGCCCAGGCACGTACGGGGCCGGCACCCACGAGCCATGGGCGGTGCGTTCCGCGGTGGGCGGCGCTGTTCGCGCTCACTGGTGCGTTCCGCACTGAGCGGTGCTGTTCGCACCCACTGGTGCGGGCAGGACGCACCAGTGGGTGCTAACGGCACCTCTCGGTGGCGAAGGCGCCAGTCGGCGCCGGCGATCTCCCGGTGCCGCGGGACGTCAGTCCGCGGGTGCGTGGGCCCGCTTTTCGCTAGCCTTGGCACCATGACAACCGAGAAGCCCGGCGCGACGACGCGCACAGAGTCCGACTCCATGGGGACCATCGAGGTCGCCTCCGACCGCTACTGGGGCGCCCAGACCGAGCGCTCCCTGCACAACTTCGACATCGGCCGCAACACCTTCGTGTGGGGTCGGCCCATGGTCCGCGCCCTCGGCGTGCTCAAGAAGTCCGCCGCCCTGGCCAATGCCGAGCTCGGCGAGCTCCCCCAGGACATCGCCGACCTCATCGCCGCCGCCGGGGATGAGGTCATCGCCGGAAAGTTCGATGATCACTTCCCGCTCGTCGTCTTCCAGACCGGCTCGGGCACCCAGTCCAACATGAACTCCAACGAGGTTATCTCCAACCGCGCCATCGAGTTGGCCGGCGGGCAGAGGGGCTCCAAGACCCCCGTTCACCCCAACGACCATGTCAACCGCGGCCAGTCCTCCAACGACACCTTCCCCACGGCCATGCACATCGCCGTGGTCAGCGAGTTGGCGGCCATGTACCCGCGCGTCGCGCAGCTGCGCGACACCCTGGCCAAGAAGTCCGAGGAGTACAAGGACGTCGTCATGGTGGGCCGCACCCACCTCCAGGACGCCACCCCCATCACCCTGGGCCAGGTCATCTCCGGGTGGGTCGCCCAGATCGACTTCGCGCTCGACGGCGTCCGTTACGCCGACTCGCGCGCCCGCGAGCTCGCCATCGGCGGCACCGCCGTCGGCACCGGCCTCAACGCCCACCCCGACTTCGGCAAGCTCTGCGCCGCGAAGATCAGCGAGGAGACCGGCATCGAGTTCACCCAGGCCGACAACCTCTTCGCGGCTCTGGGCGCGCACGACGCCCTCGTCCTGGTCTCCGGGGCGCTGCGCGTGCTCGCCGATGCGCTCATGAAGATCGCCAACGACGTGCGCTGGTACGCCTCCGGCCCGCGCAACGGCATCGGTGAGCTGCTCATCCCCGAGAACGAGCCCGGGAGTTCGATCATGCCCGGCAAGGTCAACCCCACCCAGTGCGAGGCCATGACCATGGTGGCCGCGCAGGTCTTCGGCAACGACGCCGCCGTCGGCTTCGCTGGATCCCAGGGCAATTTCCAGCTCAATGTCTTCAAGCCCGTCATGGCCTGGAACGTCCTGGAGTCCATCCGCCTGCTCGGCGACGCCTGCGTCTCCTTCGACACCAACTGCGCCTACGGCATCGAGCCCAACCTGCCCAAGATCGAGGCGAACCTCGCCACGAACCTCATGCAGGTCACGGCCCTCAACCGCCACATCGGCTACGACAAGGCCTCCAAGATTGCCAAGAACGCGCACCACAAGGGCCTGTCGCTGCGCGAGTCCGCCCTCGAGCTCGGCTTCGTCACGGAGGAGGAGTTCGACGCCTGGGTGGTGCCCATGGATATGACGCACCCCAGCGCTGCCGAGTGAGACGCGCCCGCTGAGAACCGCTGGCCAGTGGCCAGGTGGGCCGGCTCAACAGGCCATCCCGGTGATGCCGACGACGGCGCCCGCCCTCCTATCCCGGAGGGAGGGCGCCGTCGTCGTGGCCACGACCCTCATCGGATGCGCCGCCGGCGGGATCGTCTCGGCCGTCCGCCAGTCGCGCGCGTGGCCAGCCATCCGGCGGTGGCCAGCCGCCCCCTGACCAACCACCCAGCGCCGGCCTGCGGGCCGCGGACCGGTCTCGTCGCTGTTTTCGACCGGTCTCGCTCCTATTTTCGACCGGTCTCGGTTTATGAGGGAACTTTATGGAGTCGTGACGGTGGTTCCCAGCAGCGGGGAATGAGATGAGAAGATTGGGTGTTGGGTCATGCGGCATCACCCGCCGCGCGTCGCCAGGCGCCGGACTGAACGAGTGGCAGCCCAGGCCCCACACCACGAGGAGAGCACGTCGATGAGTGGTGAGATCGAGTTCGACTCCGTCACCAAGCACTATCCCGTACCCCGGCGCGCCAGGCGCCAGGGGGCGGACGCCTCGGCGGGCCCCGCCGTCAACTCCTTCAGCGCCACCATCGCCCAGGGGACCACCACCGTCCTGCTCGGCTCATCGGGCTCGGGCAAGACCACGCTCATGCGTATGGTCAACCGGATGGTCGAGCCCACCAGCGGGCGTGTCCTCATCGACGGAGAGGACGTCGCCGGTCGGGATCCCGTCGCCCTGCGCCGCTCCATCGGCTACGTCATGCAGAACGGCGGTCTCCTGCCGCACCGCCGCGTCATCGACAACATCACCCTCGTGCCCCGGCTCAATGGCACGAGCCGGGCGGAGGCCACCCACCGCGCCCACGAGCTCATGGACATCCTCGGCCTCGACCCCGCTCTGGCCGAGCGCTACCCCCATGAGCTCTCCGGCGGGCAGGCCCAGAGGGTCGGCGTCGCCCGGGCCCTCGCGGCCGACCCCGCGATCCTCCTCATGGACGAGCCCTTCGGCGCCGTCGACCCCCTCGTGCGTCGCGAGCTGCAGGCCGAGACCGCCCGCCTCCAGCGCGAGCTGGGCAAGACGATCCTGTTCGTCACCCACGACGTCGATGAGGCCCTGGCCCTGGGTGACGAGATCATCGTCCTGCGCGAGGGCGCCCGGATCGCCCAGCGCGGCACCGGCCCCCAGATCCTCCATCACCCGGCCGACGCCTTCGTCGAGCGCTTCCTCGGTCTCGACGACGACATCCGGGCCTCCCGCCTGCGCGAGACGGCCGTGCGTGACTCCGGCGCCGGCTCGCCGTCCCCACCGTCCCCCGTGCCCGAGGCCGCCGAGGTGCCGCGCCCATGACCTGGATCTTGGCCAGCCGCGCCCTCATCCTCAGTTGCCTGGAGTCCCACCTCGCCCAGGCGCTGCCCGCGATCGTCGCCGCCCTGCTCATCACCATCCCCCTGGCGCGCCTGGCCCAGAGGGTCCGCCCCCTGCGCGGCCTCATCACCACCGCGGCCTCGCTCCTGTACGCGATCCCCTCCCTCGCGCTGTTCGTCATCCTGCCGATCCTCCTGGCCACCGGCATCCGATCCACGCTCAACGTCGTCGTCGCCCTGGCCCTCTACGCCCTGGCCCTCCTCGTCCCCGCCACCGTTGAGGCCCTCGACGCCGTCGACCACCGCGCCCTCGACGCCGCCACCGCCATGGGCATGGGGCGGCTGCGCCGATTCGTCACCGTCGAGTTGCCGCTGGCGGGCCCGGCCATCCTCGCCGCCCTGCGGGTGACCACCGTCTCCACGATCTCGCTGACGACGGTGGGCGCGGTGCTGGGCGTGCGCAGCCTCGGCTGGCTCTTCACCGACGGCTTCGAACGGGGCATCTGGCCCGAGATCATCACCGGCGTGCTGCTGACCGCCCTGACCGCCCTCGTGGTGGACCTGCTCATCGTCGCCGGCGGGCGCCTGCTCATGCCCTGGTCCCGTGGCGGGGGAGCCCGGGCGGGGAGGGCCGCCGCATGAGGCTCCTCCTCGACGCCCTCGCCTACATCGCCGACGGCGCCCACTGGTCCGGCTCCATGGGCATCGCCCGGCTCCTGGCGCAGCACGCCGCCTACTCCCTCGCAGCCGTGGCGATCGCCGCCCTCATCGGAATGCCCATCGGGTGGTGGATCGGGCACACCGGCCACGGTCGGGCCCTCGTCATCGCCCTGACCGGCGCCGTGCGCGCCCTGCCTACCCTGGGGCTCATCACCATGTTCGGCCTGGCCCTGGGCATCGGGCTGAGGGCGCCCATGATCGCCCTGGTCATCCTCGCGCTCCCCTCCGCCCTCGCCGGGGCCTACTCGGGCGTGGAATCCGTGGACCCCACCGCCGTCGACGGCGCGCGAGGGGCGGGCATGAGCCCGCTGCAGATCCTCACGAGGGTCGAGATCCCGCTGGGCGCCCCGATCATGCTCGGCGGCCTGCGCGCCGCCTCCCTGCAGGTCATCGCCACGGGCGCCCTGGCCGCCTACACCGGCGCGGGGGGCTTGGGCCGCCTGATGTTCCTCGGGCTCAAGACCCAGGACTACCCGATCATGCTCGCCGCGGCGCTCCTGGTGATCGCCCTGGCCCTCTTCTCCGAGGGGCTCTTCGCGCTCCTCCAGCGGGCCAGCGCGCCCGCGGGATCGCGCCACCGGCGCAAGGAGGCCTCATGAACCGCCAGAACCACCCCGTCACGCGGCCCACCCGGCGCGCCATGCTCGCGGGCCTAGGCGCCGGGGCCGCGGCCCTCCTGGCCGGCTGCTCCGATGCGAACCCCTTCGCCGTCCACCGCCGCAAGGGCAGCATCGTCGTCGGCAGCCAGCAGTACTACTCCAACGAGATCATCGCCGAGCTCTTCGCCCAGGCCATCGAGGCCAAGGGGCTCACCGTCCAGCGGGAGTTCCGCATCGGCCAGCGCGAGGCCTACCTGCCCGAGATCGCCAGCGGCTCGATCGACGTCATCCCCGAATACGGCGGCAACCTCCTGCAGCACTACCAGCGCGTCTCGGCGACGGCGGGCACCGGTCCCGCCGCTGGGGCCGCATCCCCTGCCGCCGGCCCCACCACCGCCGAGGCCGTCCAGGAGGAGCTCACCCGGATCCTGCCCGGCGGATTGCGGGTCCTGGCGCCCGCGGAGGCGACCGACCAGGACTCCTTCGCCGTCACCCGCGCGAGCGCCGAGGAGCACGGCCTGACCTCCATCGGCGACCTCGCGGGCCTCGGCCGCGCGGTGCGCATGGCCGCCAACAGCGAGTTCATGGCTCGCCCCTACGGGCCAGCGGGCGTCAAATCCGTCTACGGGGTCGATATCGAGGTCACCCCCGTGGAGGACTCCGGCGGGCCGCTCACCGTCAAGGCCCTGACCGACGGGAGCGTCGATGTCGCCGACATCTACTCCTCCGATCCCGTCATCGAGGCCAATGGCCTGGTGATCCTGGAGGACCCCGCCGGGCTCATCGCCCCTCAGCGCGTCACGCCGCTGGTCGCCGAGGCCCTGGCGCCCACGGCCGTGGAGGCCATCGACGCGGTCTGTGCGCGCCTGGGACCGGGCCAGCTGCGAGCCCTCAATGCCCGCTCCACCGGCGAGCAGCTCGCCGCCGAGGTCATCGCCGCCGACTGGCTGGCCGCCCAGGGCCTCGCGGGCTGAGCGGTGCCCGGCCCCGCGGTGCCGACGCCCGCCCAGCAGGCCTGAGGAGGGCCCGTCAGCCCAGCCCCGGAGCCGCTGCGGTGGAGGCCCTGACCACGAGCCGGGGCACGATCACCTGCTCGGTGGGCAGGTAGTTGTTCGCCGCGCGGCCGATCGCACGCTCCAGCGCCAGGCGCGCCATGAGATCCGTGTTCTGGTCGATCGTCGTCAGGGTCACCGGCCCGGCCTGCGCCCGCCGGGCGTTGTCGAAGCCGACGATGCTCACCCGCTCCGGCACCGCCGCCCCGGCCGCCCTCAGGCCCAGGACGATGCCGCCGGCCACCCGGTCGTTGAAGGCGACGACGCCGGTCGGCAGGCGCTCCAGCCCGCCGGCCGCCAGGGCCTTGTCCACCATCGCGGCTGCGGCGGCGAGCCCGTGCTCCTGCTCGATGCCCCCTGGCAGGACCATGACCTGATCCCCCAGGCCGTGCGAGCCCATCGCCTCCAGGTACCCGGCGGCGCGCTCGGCCGAGGATGGCGCCGTGCCGCCGTCGACATGCGCGATCCGCCGGTGCCCCAGGGAGACGAGGTGCTCGACGGCGAGCGCGAGCCCGCCCCGGTCATCAATGCGGATCACGTCCACCGCGGGGCTGGCGACCGGCCGGGCGATCGTCACCACCGGCACCTCATCGGCCAGGCTCCTCAGCCGCGCCGCGCCGATGGAGGGAGCCACCATGATGAGCGCGTCAACGCGGTCGCGCAGCAGCGTGTCTGCGGCACGGCGGTCATCGATCGTGTCGATGACGGCCGAGAGGACGAGCCGGTGCGTCGTGGCGCTCTCCGCGGCGTGGTAGAGGCTTTCGATGAGCCCGGCGTGGAAGGGCTGGTGAACGGCGAAGGTCACCCCGATCAGGCTTGAGCGCGCCGACCGCAGGGCCCGCGCCTGCTGATCCGCCCGATAACCGAGCCGCTTGGCGACGGCTTTGACGCGACGACGGGTCTCCTCGGAGGCCCCCGCGGCGTCCCGCATGACGATCGAGGCCATCGACACGGAGCAACTGGCCTCCCGGGCGACATCGACAAGTGTCACCCTCCTGCTCCTGCCACGGGGCATAGCGCCATCCTCCCTTAGTCCCGCGCCGCTCACGCGGCGCCTGACCGGGGCGCCCGCCCAGCGGCGGTCGCCTGAGACTGGAAAGTAATAATTTTAGAACGTTCTGTCGAGAGCAGTGGTCGGATGAACCGCCTGCCAGCAGCGAAAAGAGGTGGATGAGGGCGCAGAGTTCGTGCGCTCACGGTCCAGGGGAATTGGAACGTATTACGGTCTACGGCGTCGCCAGGATCACAGTGATGATGCTGTGGGCTCCCGGCCTGAGCACCCAGACACGACGAAGGAGTCAGGAAGCATGACATCTCGCGAACCCGTCAGGATCGCGTTGGTCGGTGCCGGCAGAATCGGCTCTCACCACGCCACCGCGATCGCTCACGAGCTCCACACCGCGGAGCTCGTCGCCGTCGTCGACCCCCGCGTCGACGCCGCGACCGCCCTGGCCACCGATCTCGGCGCCCGCCCCGAGGCCGATGCCCGGGCCGTCCTCGCCGACCCCGGCGTCAATGCCATCGTCGTCACGACCCCGGCCGCACTCCACCGCGACCTCATCGTCGAGGCGGCCAAGGCCGGCAAGCACGTCTTCACCGAGAAGCCTCTGACCACGGAGTTGGCCGAGGCCGACGAGTGCGTGGCCGCCGCGGCCCAGGCGGGCGTGGTCCTGCAGGTCGGCTTCAACCGCCGCTTCGCCCCCGGGTTCGCCGCTGCGAGGAGGGCGGTGGACGATGGCCGCGTCGGCACCCCGCAACTGCTGCGCTCGCTCACCCGCGACCCCGGCCCCTACGACGGAGACCCCGAGCGCACCCCGCTGTGGACGATCTTCCTGGAGACCCTCATCCACGACTTCGACACGCTGCGCTTCCTCAACCCCGGATCCGAGGTCACCGAGGTCACCGCCCACGCCGACGCCCTCATCCGGCCGGACGCCCGGCAGGCCGGCTTCCTCGACACCTCGATCGTCCACCTGCGCTTCGACAACGGCGCCTTCGCCACCGCCGAAGCCTCCTTCAGCGCCACCTACGGCTACGACGTGCGCGGCGAAGTCTTCGGCGACGGCGGCATGGCCGTCGCCGGATCCGGCCGCACCAGCGACATGGAGTACTACGGCCCGGACGGCGTCGCCTACGGAACCTCCCGGGCGGACACCGATCTCCTCCACAGCGCCTATGTGGCCGAGTTCGCCGCCTTCGTCGGGGCCGTGCGCGGCGAAGCCCCCGCCATCCCCACGGGCGAGGACGGCGTCAAGGCCCTGGAGATCGCCCGGGCGGCCATCCTCTCGGTCCAGCAGTCCCGCACCGTGTCCTTGGGGGAGGTGGCCCGATGAGCCCGGTGACCGTGCCCGCGGGCAATGCCTTCTCGTTGGCGGCTTGCGCGGAGATGATCTACCTCGACAAGCCGTTCATGGAGCGCGTCGAGGCCATCGCCGCGCGCGGCTTGGGCGTGGAGATCTGGGACTGGACCGCCAAGGACCTCCGGGCGCTGGCTGCCCGCCGCGCCGACGGGGCGCGCGTGGTGTCCATGACCGGATACGTCGAGGGCGACCTGACCACCGACGCCGGTGTCACCCGCCTGCTTGAGACGGCCGAGCAGTCACTGCGCGCGGCCGAGGCTCTGGAGTGCCCGGTGCTTAACTTCCACGGCACCGGCCTGGGCGAGGGCGGTATCCCCGTCGTCGCCAACGCCCACCCCACCCCGGGCGACTGGCTGCGCGCCGCCGATACCTGCGCCCGCCTGGCCGAGCTCGGGGCCAGGGAGGGGCGCGTGTTCACCCTGGAGAACCTCAACACCGCGCTCGACCACCCCGGCTGCCCTTTCGCCTCGGCGGCCGACGCGCTGGCCCTCGTGCGCGCCGTCGACTCGCCGCACCTGAGGATCAACCTCGACCTGTACCACGCCCAGATCGGGGAGGGGAACCTCATCGAGTTGTGCCGCCAGGCCCTGCCCTGGATCGGGGAGCTCCAGGTCGCCGACGTCCCCGGCCGGGCCCAGCCCGGCACCGGGGAGATCAACTACCGCGCCATCGCCACCGCCCTGGCCGACATGGGCTACCGCGGCAACATCGGCATGGAGGCCTTCGCCTGGGGCGCCACCGACGCGGACGAGCCCGGCTCCACCGCCGCCACCAACACCGCCCTGGATCAGTTCATCACCACCTTCACCGTAGGAGGCCCTGCATGAGCGACAACGCCAGCGCGGCCGTCCAGGCGCGCCACGCCGACGCGGGGACCCCCGCGGAGAAGGCCCGCGTCGATAAGCGCCTGCTCACCATCCGCACGATCGCCACACTCGGCGGCCTCCTGTTCGGCTACGACACCGGCGTCATCTCCGGCGCCCTGCCCTTCCTCGCGCGCGGCGCCGAGGAGGGCGGGCTGGGCCTGACCGCCTTCCAGGAGTCGATCGTCACCTCCTCGCTCACGATGGGGGCGGCCATCGGGGCCATCGTCGGCGGGCGGCTGTCCGACCGCTACGGGCGCAAGAAGAACATCTACACCGTCGCCGTCATCTTCCTCATCGGGGCGCTCGGTTGCGCCTTGGCGCCGGACTACCCGGCCCTCGTGGCTTTCCGCTTCTTCCTCGGCCTGGCCGTGGGAGGCGCCTCCGCCACCGTGCCCGTCTACCTCTCCGAAATGGCGCCGGTGACGATCCGCGGCACCATGGTGGCGCGCAATGAGCTCATGATCGTCACCGGTCAACTGCTGGCCTACTCCTTCAACGCGTTCATCGCCGTCATGTGGCCGCAGGCCCACGTCTGGCGCTGGATGCTCGTCATCGCCTCGGTTCCCGCCATCGGCCTGTGGATCGGCATGCACCTACTGCCGGAGTCCCCGCGCTGGCTCGCGAGCCAGGGGCGCGCGGCCGACATGTGGCGGGTCCTCAACGAGGTCCGCATGGCCGACGGCGTCGAGGATGAGGGCCGCGACATCATCCACCGCGTCGAGGAGGAGGCCGCGCTCGGCAAGGGCTCCTGGGCGGACCTCAAGACCCCTTGGATCGGGAAGATCACCGCGATCGGCATCGGTCTGGCGGCCCTGTCGCAGCTCACCGGCGTCAACGGCATCATGTACTACGCCCCGACGATCCTCCAGACCACCGGCCTGGGCACCCAGGCGGCCCTTGTCGCGACGATCGCCAACGGCGTGGTCTCGGTGGTGGCCGTATCCATCGGCATCGGCTTCCTCAAGAGGATGCCCCGCCGGCGCATGATGCTCATCGGCCAGACCGGCGTGGTCATCTCGCTGATCCTGCTGGGCTCGATGTTCCTCCTGCCGGAGTCGACGGCGCGCTCCTACCTGGTGCTGCTGTTCATGCTCACCTTCCTGTTCTCCATGCAGTGCTTCATCGGCCCGACCTTCTGGCTCATGCTCTCGGAGATCTTCCCCATGCGCGTGCGGGGGCTGGCCAACGGCGTGGCGGTGTTCTGCAACTGGATGGGCAACGTCATCGTGGCCTTCGCCTTCCCGAACCTCATCGCGGCGGTGCAGGGCAACACGTTCTTCGTCTTCGCCGTGATCAACGCGTGCACGCTGGTGTTCTACGCGAAGTTCCTGCCTGAGACCTTCGGCCGCTCCCTGGAGTCCCTTGAGCGGCACTTCGAGGAGAAGTACTCCTGAACCTAACCGGTTCGGGCGCTAAGCGGCGGCGGCGCCGTCGGGCTGGTGACGCGGCTCGACGGCGCCGCCGCCGTCCCAGCGCCCAGGGGCGCCGGCCCCGCGCGGCGCCCGAGGGGGCTCATGCCTCCGGCGCCCTCCGTGATCGTCCCCGCAGCCCCGGATGCGTCCACGCGACGGTGAAGGACGCCGTGAGCACTGCCAGCGCGAGGCCGAAGGGAGCCAGGGGCCGCCAGCCGTAGAGCGCCGTCGCCGTGACGGGGGCGAAGACCCATGTCACCGCGCCCGTGGCGTTGAGGATGCCCGCCACCCCGCCCTGCTCGACGGCGGTGACGGAGAGCGAGCCGCCCGCCGTGAAACCGGGCCCCACCAGTCCCATGGCGGCGCCCAGGAAGAGCGTCGAGATGATCATGATGGGCAGGGTGGGCGCCAGTGCCAGCGCCACCAGCGCGACCAGGGCGATGGCCAGGCCGATGCGGATGAGCCTGCGGGGCGGCCATCCCAGGCGCGGCACCGCGACGAGTTGCATGAGCATGGCCCCCGCCGCGTTGGCCAGCAGCATGAGCGCCGTCAGGCTCACCGCGCGCTCCGGGGCCAGGCCGAGGCGGTCCTGGACGATGAAGCCGACGATGATCTGGACCACCCCCGCGCTGAAGAACATGCCCAGCCCCGAGCCGATCCAGGGCAGCAGGCGCGGATCCCTCCAGGACACGCGCGGTGGGAGGGCGGCCGCGCGCGTCGCCGGCGCTCCTGTCGGGCCCGCTCCCGCGGGGGAGGACGGCGGCGCCTGGCCCCCGGAGGGCGGACGGGAGCCGTCGTGAGGGATCCACAGCAGGCCGATGAGCAGGGCGATCGCCACGAAGGCCGGCGTGGCGTACACCGGGGCCAGGATCGACCACGCCCCCAGCGCCGAGGAGACCACAGAGCCGATGAGGATCGACATCTGCACGGCGCCGGCGAAGGCGGACATTCCCCTCACCCGGGCGCGCTCATCCGGCGTCATCTCGGCGATAAGCGCCTGGCCGGTGGGCGGGATCGCCGCGACCGCGCCGCCGAAGAACGGGCCGCGGGCCGTGACCACGGCCACCGCGGCGGCGCCCGCCCCCAGCAGGCCGGCGCTGCGCAGCCCCACCGCGGCGGCGAAGAGGCAGCCCGCGATCATGGCCAGGGTGAGGGCGCTCAACAGCACGCGGCGGCGCCCCCAGGCGATCGACCGGCGCCCCCAGAACTGCGAGAGGGAGGCCACCGTGAGCGCGGCCAGGGAGACGGCCAGGCCGACGATCCACTCGCGCAGGCCGAGCGCCCGGGCCAGGGGAGCGATCGACGCGTTGAGCATGTTCTGCGCCACGTAGGTGAACAGGACGATGGCGAGCAGCGCGCGCAGCGTGGCGCGGGCCGTGCCTGTGACCTGGGATGCGGGAATCGAGGGGGAGGGCAGGGGCACAGGCGCACTCTAGATCATGGCTGGGGCGGCGGCGCCCGGTGAGCCGCGCCTGCCGGGCCGCGGCTCGCGAGCGACCTCCGGTACCTGGCAGGATGGCTCCCGTGAGCGCGAAGCATGTGGGAATGATCTGGGCCCAGGACGCAGCCGGTGTCATCGGCGCCGATGGGGGGATGCTGTGGCGCGTCCCCGACGACTTCAGGCACTTCCGCGCCTCCACCCTCGGCTGCGGCCTGGTCATGGGCCGCGCCACCTGGGACTCCCTAGGTGGGGCGCTGGCCAGGCGCCGCAACGTGGTCCTCACCCGCCAGCGCGGCTGGTCCGCGGAGGGCGCCCTGTGCGCCCCCGACCTCGCCTCCGCCATCGACCTGGCGGGAAGGGGCCTTGACGCCGAGCTCGGCCCCGACCAACGCGCGAGGGCCGGGGCGCTGCCCCGCGTATGGGTCATCGGAGGCGGCAGCGTCTATGCCCAGGCCATGGAGGCTGATGTGGCGGGCCTGCTGCTCGTGACCACTCTCGACCTCGCCGTCGACGCCCCCGACGGCGCCGTGCGGGCGCCCCAAATCGCGGAGGATTCCTGGGCGCGCGATGCCGCGCTGTCCGACCCCGAGGGCGCATGGCGGCCCGTCTCCGGGGACGCCGCCTGGCGGATCGACGCCTGGCGGCGCCGGTGATCGATCGGCCGGCGATCACGGGCCCGGCCGGGAGGATGGTTCTCCCGGGGCTCCCAGACCGCGCTCAGACGGCGACGGGCGCCTTGATCGAGGGGTGGTGCTGGTAGCCCTGCGAGGCGTCGATGTCGTCCATCGCGTAGGCGTCGATCGACTCCGCCTTCTCCAGGCGCAGCGTCGGGAACGGGTGGGCCCTCGGCACGCGGGACAACTGCTCGCGCACCTGCTCGACATGGTTGGAGTAGATGTGGCAGTCCCCGCCGGTCCACACGAGCTCGCCCGGCTCGAGCCCGGCCTGCTGGGCGAGCATGTGGGTGAGCAGGGCGTAGGAGGCGATGTTGAAGGGAACACCGAGGAACATGTCCGCGCTGCGCTGGTAGATCTGCAGGCTCAGGCGGCCGTCGGCCGCGTAGCACTGGAAGAAGGCGTGGCAGGGGGCCAGGGCCATGCGGTCCAGTTCGCTGACGTTCCAGGCCGACACCAGCATGCGCCTGGAGTCGGGGTCGGTACGCAGCGTGTGGATGAGGGCGGTGATCTGGTCGATGGCCCCGCCGTCGCGCGCGGGCCAGGAGCGCCACTGGGCGCCGTAGACCGGGCCGAGTTCGCCGTCGGCGTCGGCCCACTCATCCCAGATGGTGATGCCGTGCTCCGTGAGCCAGCCGATGTTCGTGGCGCCCTTGAGGAACCACAGCAGTTCGCCCTTGACTGCCTTCATCGCCACGAACTTCGTGGTGATGCGGGGGAATCCGGCAGCCAGGTCGTAGCGGAGCTGGCGGGCGAACAGGGAACGGGTGCCCGTGCCGGTGCGGTCGCCCTTGGGCGCGCCGTTGAGGAGGACGTCCGCGAGGAGCTCCTCATAGGCGACGTTGACGCCGTCGGGTGCCCTCAGGCCCAGGGACTCCAGTGCTGGTGTGCTGCTCATGCCTCGATGACCTCCAGGGCGGGGGCGAAGGGGGATGCCGGGCCGAGCGCCGCCTGGGCGCCCTCGATGACCTGGTTGGCCAGGGCCCGCCCACCCGAGTAGCCGATGGCCGCGCCGATGCCCAGCGGCAGGAGCCGGCCCAGCGCGATGGCTCCGCCCTTGGCCGCGGCACGCTTGGCCAGGCGCTTGGCGAGCTGGCCGTTGATGCTCTTGGCGGTGGGGATCGGCATCTGGGCCAGGGACTGGGCCGCCCAGAAGAGGCTGGCCAGGCCGAGTTGGCCCTGGACCGCCTCGGAGCCCTCGCGGCCCAGGAGTGCCGAGAGCACGAGGGCTCGCCGCTTCTCCGGCTCGACGACCCGCAGCCCCTGGAGTTCGGCGACGGTGAGCACGTAGGTGACGGCGGAGCCGATGAAGACGGCCGTCTGACCCACGGTGAGGGCCGCCGCGCTGGCGGTGCCGATCGCCGGAAGGGCCGCCGAGGCGCCGACGGCGCCGGAGGACAGGCCTGCCTCGTTGCGGAAGCGGTCCGCGGCGAGCGCGACGAGTTCGGCCGTGTCCGCGCCGGGGCGGTCGCGGCGCATGCGGGCCACGCGCTCGGTGATGCGCGAGGCGGGGATCGCGATCGCCTTGTCGACGGCCGCCTCGATCATGGCGGTGGAACGGCTCACGGATGCTCCTGGTGCGTGGACGGTGTTGGTGGTGGGAATGGCGCGGGGCTGGGCGCCCCGGGGCACCGGGCGGCGCCCCGGGGCGGGGGAGGGCGCCGGCGTCAGGCCGCGGGCTCGGCGTCGGGGTCCTGGACGATGAGCAGACGGACCTGGGGGCTCTTCTCCAGGGTGTGGCCCACGGTGCAGGAGCGGTCGATCGCGCCGTCGACGCGCTGGCGCAGGACGGCGAGCTGCTCCGCGCTCAAGGATGAGTAATCGGCGACGAGCTGAACCTCGAAGGAGTCGTAGCGCTCGTCTTCATCGTTCTTGGTGGTCGCGCACACGACGTTGGCGTCGAAGTCCTCGCCGAGGGCTTTGGTCAGGCGGTGGTCCGCGGACAGGGAGTTACAGGTGGCCAGGGCGAGCTTGAGCAGCTCCCCGGGGGAGAACTCCCCGGGGCCAGTGCCGATGCGCACCTCGGCGCCGGAGTGGTTGCGGCCCACGTACTGGCGCGTGCCGGTGCGCTCGGCCCAGACGGAGTTCTTCTCGGTAGGGATGATGGAGGGGGTATCGCTCATGGGCCGATCGTGGCACGCCCAGTCGGTCCGATACCACTGGGGCGCGCGCGAAGAGCCCGCCGTGCGCGGAGGGCGGACACGGCGGGCCGGTGGGAATACTCCGGGGAGGAGCGGGAGCGGGGAGGCGGGCGGTCAGTGCGAGCCCAGCCAGGTGGCGGCGCGGGACTCCTCATCGGCGATGACCCGCCCGGCCATCGACATGGCCTTGTCCTCGATGGCGCGGCCCACCAGGGGCACGGTGACCTTGAGCTCCAGGTCCACCTCGACGACGGTCTGCCCACCGCTGGGGCGCATGGTCAGGGCGCCCGAGGAGCGCACGGGCGCGCCGCCAGCGTCGATGCTCAGCGTGCCGGTGCGCGAGCCATCCTCGGCGGGGCCGCCCCAGGCCTCGGTGACGGTGAAGGACACGCCCGAGCGCACCAGGCGGCGGGCGGCCGAGGGCAGGGAATCGGCGGGGACGGTGCCGCTGGCGGTGGCGGAGAAGCCGTCGCCCTGGGCCGTCACCTCGCTGGTGACGGTCCCGGAGCCGAGCCGGGCGACCCTTCCGCGCTGGTACTCCGGGTCCGCCAGCATGGTGGCGACCCTGGCGGGATCGGCGGGGTAGGTGATGGTCACTGTCTTCCTCATGCCCTAGAGCCTGCCATGGAGGGGGCCAGCGCGCCACGGGCGGTCGGCTCGACTAGGCTTCCACTGTGACGCCGATCCTCCCGCCCCAGTCGCGCGCCTCCATCGACCTGCCGCCGCGCGACCTCGACTGGATCCGACACCTCATCGCGGACTGGCAGGTCATCGCCGATCTGTCCGTGTCCGACCTGGTCCTGTGGGTCCGCGGCCTGAGCGGTCGCTTCGTGGCGATCGCCCACTGCCGCCCCTCCACGGGGCAGACGGTCCACTTGGAGGAGGTGGTGGGGCGCCGCATGCCCGCCTCACGCGAGATCGCCGCCCTGGAGACCCTCACCACCGGCACCATCCTGGTCATGTCCGACCCCCAGTGGACCGGGACCACCGCGGTGCGCGAGGAGTACGTGCCCGTGCTCCACGAGGGCCGGGCAGTCGCCGTCGTCACGCGGGAGACGCGCGTGGGGGTCATGCGCGGGGAGCGCTTCGGCAACCAGCCCCTCAAGGCCCTCGCCGACTCCCTGTGCCAGATGATCTCCGAGGGGGCCTTCCCGATCCTCGGCGGAGTGACCGCGCTGCGGCACGGCACCCCGCGAGTGGCCGACGGCGTCGTCCAGCTCGACGCCGAGGGCGCCATCGTCTACGCCAGCCCCAACTCCCGCTCCTGCCTGCACCGCCTGGGCATCGTCGGGGAGATCGTCGGCGCGCACCTGGCATCGGCGATCACGGACATCATCCCCGAGCGCACGCCGGTGGACGAGACCATGGCGGTTGTCCTCATGGGCAGGCAGGCCTGGATCACGGAGATCGAGATCTCCGGCGTCTTCCTCGTCCTGCGGGCGATCCCCCTCATCGTGCACGGGGAGAGGGCCGGAGCGATCCTCCTGGTCCGCGACGTCTCCGAGCTGCGGCGCCGTGAGCAGGTCCTCATGAACAAGGACGCCACGATCCGGGAGATCCACCATCGGGTCAAGAACAACCTGCAGACCGTCTCCGCCCTGCTACGGATGCAGGCCCGCCGCGCCACCAACGATGAGACCCGCCAGGCGCTGGCCGAGGCGGAGCGGAGGGTCGCCGCGATCGCCACCGTCCATGAGGCGCTGAGCCACAATGTCGACGAGACTGTCGACTTCGATGAGGTCTTCGAGTCTATCCTGCGCACCGCCGCGGTCGTCGCCACGCCCTCGGGGCAGGTCAGGACCGTGCTGGAGGGGTCCTTCGGCATCGTGGACGCCGACTCCGCCCAGGCCCTGGCCACGGTGCTGGCCGAGCTGGTGACCAACGCCGTCGAGCACGGGCTTGAGGAGCGGGACGGCACCGTCACCGTGCGCGCGCTGCGGGACGGCGAGCGGATCGAGGTCCATGTCATCGATGACGGCGCGGGCATCGAGCCCGGAGCCGTCATGACCGGCCTGGGCACGAGGATCGTCCAAACGCTCGTCCGCGGCGAGCTGCGCGGCAGCATCGACTGGGAGCCCGTCGTCGATGAGGAGGGGCGCCCCCGCGGGACCGACGTCGCCATCATCGCCAAGCTGGCGAGCCGCGGCGAGCCCGTGCTCGGCTGAGCCGCCGCGCAGTTGGGGCGCCGCGCGGCCTGGCCCGGCCCCGAGCGCGCCCGGTGGGTGTAAGACGGCGGCCCCCGCCTCATCCGAGGTCAGGGGCCGCCGTTCAGGTTTTGGTCGATGCTCGTGGAGCGCGCGGTGAACCGGTCTCGTTGCCGTTTTCGACCGGTCTCGGTCTTGTTTTCGACCGGTCTCGGTCAGGAGGAGCGGCGGGCGCGGGCGGCGCGGCGCTTGAGGGAGCGGCGCTCATCCTCGCTCATGCCGCCCCAGACGCCGGCGTCCTGGCCGTTCTCCAGGGCCCACTTGAGGCAGGTCTCGACCACATCGCAGCGGGCGCACACCTCCTTGGCCCGGGCGATCTGGGCGATGGCCGGGCCGGTGTTGCCCACCGGGAAGAAGAGTTCGGGGTCGACGGTGAGACAAGCAGCCTGGTTACGCCAGTCCATGAAATGCTTCCTTACGGGCAGGTGAGTCAAGAGGGGAGAGCCGAGCGCGTGGTGTCCACCTGGTAGGGGGGCAGAGTGGTCGTCGCGCGTCCTGGGGACACTTTCACACGCCGTACCCCCGACGGCAAGACCTGACGCGTGTGAGACCGCCAATGAAAAGATGTCGCAATTATCACAGCTGCGATTCCCTGTCGGTCCGCGCTCTCACGCATGGCCTGACGCCCCCTGAGCGGCCTCGCCGCGAACCACCTGCAAGGGCGTGAAACGCCCGTGATCCACGAGCACGCCCCGGCCCGGGGCCAGAGGGGCGCGGGGGTCGATCACCCCTCGCAGCGGTGCCCCGGCCACCTGCGCCGCCGGCCCCGCGCCCGGGCACAGGATGACCAGCGATCCCCTCTCCTTGAGCGTCATCAGCGGGCCCCGGAAGGATCCCGCCACGCGCTCGGTCGTCGCCGAGACGAGCACCGGCCGCCCCTCGCGCAGCGCGGCGGCGATCTCCGCCTCCGCCTGGGCGTGAGAGGCCTGGGGGAGGAGGTCGGCATCGTCGATGACCAGCGGGGATGCTCTCCCCGGCGCCTCGGCGGATAGCGCTCCCTCCAGCGCCCGCAGCGCCGTGGTGCGCCCCGATCCAGGGGGCCCGGTCACGAGGACGGCGCCACGGGGAACCGGAAGAGGAGCGGCGTCGTCTCCCCCGACCGCCCAGGCCCCGGCGGGCAGCAGAGATGGGCGCGCCTCGCGGGGGATCGGCGCCAAGCGCAGCGGGCGGGCGGCGGCGAGGCCGGGAGCGGCCCTCTCGCCGGGCGCGGGCAGGAGGATCTGGATGGGCGTGGACTCCGCGCCGTCCACCAGCGCCCCTCGGCCGGGCGCCGCGCCGGTGACCGCGCCCCGGGGCATCCCGGCCAGCGATGCGAGGGCCGGCGTCGAGGCCCCCAGGACGACGCGGTGCCGCAGGGCCCCCGCCCACCGGGTGTTGGCCAGGCCGAAGGGGGCGCCGATGAGCAGAGCCGTCCCCGTGGCCGGCGCGATCCGCACCAGCGCCTCCACGAGCTGCTGGCCCTCGCCCGGACCCAGCGCCTCCTCGACGGCGGGGATGAGAGAGTCGACGTCGTCCAGGACGAGGATCTCACCCGTCAGCCGGCCCTCCGCCGCCAGGCGCCACAGGCGCGCCAGCCGCCGGGGATCATCCGGGCCCACCACGGTGCCCATGCCCACGGCGCCCTGGGCCAGCGCTGACAGGGGACTCGGCGCACCGCAGCGGTGGACGACGCGGCCCGCCGCCAGCGCCCCGAGCGCCGCTGAGTCCAGCGCCGTGGTCCTGCCCGATCCCGCCTGACCGAGCACGAGCAGTGATTCCCCGGTGTCCCAGTGCCACAGTCCCAGCGACTGCTCCTCGGGCAGATCCGTCATCGCCAGGGCCACGCCCTCGCGCCTGCCCGCCCGCGAGCCTCCGGGGCGGCCGGCGGTCACGACCAGTTCGTCGGCCCGCCCCCTGTGGGCGCGCTCGGGCAGCGGCGGGGCCCAGGGCCGCCACGGGCCGTTGGAGCCCGCGCCACTGCCCTTCCCCGGCCCCCGACCGGGGGAGCGCGGGCTCTGATGGGCCTGGTGCACCTGCTCCACAAGCGCCTCAAGCCGCCCGCGCGGGCCGCACCAGGGTGCCTGGAGGACCTCCTGGCTCCTGGAGGCGGCGCAGCCCTCGACGATGACCCTGCCCGGGTGGCGGGGGAGCAGGGCGGCGCCGTCATGGCCGATGACGTCCCGCGAGTCCGCCGGGTCCAGCACCCGCAGGCAGGCCCGGATCGTCGTGTTGGCGCGCATCGCCGGTGAGACCGCGCCGGCGGGGCGCTGCGTAGACAGGATGAGGTGGACGCCGAGGCTGCGGCCCTGAGCCGCCACCCGCACGAGGGCGTCGAGGACCTCGGAGTGCTGGTCCGCGAGGGTCGCGAACTCATCGACGGCGATGAGCAGGCGGGGAGGGGCCTGCTCGGGGGCGAGCGCGCCGTCCGCGGGAGCCGAGGCGCATCGGCGCTCGAGCTCGCCCAGGTCCCGGGCCCCATGCGCGGCGAGGAGGCGCTCTCGGCGCCGGAGCTCGGCCTCCAGCGAGGACAGCGCCCGGGCTGTGGCGGCGGGGTCGAGATCCGTGAGCACGCCCGCCGTGTGCGGCAGGTCCTCCAGGGGGCCGAAGGCCGCCCCGCCCTTGTAGTCGACGAGCACTAGGCACAGCCGCTCCGGCGGCGCCCCCAGGACCAGTTGCAAGAGCCATGCGGTGAGCAGTTCGGACTTCCCCGAGCCCGTCGTCCCGGCCAGAAGGGCGTGGGGCCCGTCGGCCACGAGGTCCACGTCGACGGCGCCGCGCGGCCCGACGCCGAGGATCGCGGGCAGCCGCATCCCGCCGGGGCTTGTCAAGCGCCACCGCTCGCGGATGGCTCGCGCGCTGACAGGGCCGGTGAGCTCGCCCAGGAGGACTCCCTCGGGGGGAGCCAGGGGATCCTCCGCCCCGGTGGGAGCGCCTCGCCCGCGCGGCCCGGCGGGACTGGAGCGCCGGGGGAACTGGCGGCCCGAGGCGAGGAGCACCGCCTCCCACCAGCGATCGGTGATGGCCGGGGCTCCTCTGGGAGCGCGTCGCGCGCTCAGCGCTCTCGCGGGCAGCCCCGTGCCCCGGGGCGCGATGAGCAGCTCGGCGCGATCACCGCGCCAGGTCGCCACGATCCCGGTGGACTCGGCGTCCCCGAACATCTGGAGGTCCAGGGCGCCGCGGCTCGTGCCGAGCGCCGCCGAGGGGGCCGCGCCCGGGGCCCTCCAGCTCGCCGGGGAGTGGGGGACCAGGGCTCGCGCGGCCCCCGGGGCCCGGGAATCACCGGGCTCGCCGGGCCCGCCCGGCTCGCCCGGCGCAGCGGGCGCAGACGCGCCCGGGGCCTGCCCGGCCCGCCCGCCTGCCAGTGGCGCGGAGGCGAAGCCGGCTGGCGCTCCGATCCGAGCTAACACTTGAGCCGCCCACCATCGCTGGGCCCGCGAGGCGCCCGTGCCGGTGAGGGCCAGGCGGTCCCCGGGCTGGAGGGCCAGGGCCGTCCTGCGCCGACGGCGCCCGAGCCAGGCCGCTGGCTCCTGGCCCGGGGCGCCCGCGTCCGGGGCGCTGAGGGGGGAGGCCTCGGCCGCTCCGGACAGCGCCCGCGCCGCCACGGCGAGGAGCACCTCGGAGGGGTCGGGCCGCCGACGCGACCGGCCCCGCCATCCCGCGCGACCGGCCCCGCGTCCCCGGGCGCCCCCGCCGGAAATCAATGAGCCGATCCTCATGATGCCCATGAGGAGCATCGGCGCCAGCATGAGCATCCCTACGCCACCGCGCCCTCCCATGCGCAGAGCGCCGGCCACGATCGTCCCCATGACGAGCAGGCAGAGCAGGCCGGCGATGATGGAGCCGATCCGCCTCCTCCCTGAGGGCTGACTGCTGCCGGGAGCCGGGACGAGGAGCGAGGTGGGGCGGCGCCGCAGTTCCAGCACGCTACCCCCCACCCTCAGGCGCTGGCCCTCGCGGAAGGCGCGCGGGCGGCGGAGCCGACGCCAGCCCCGCAGACGCCGTCTCGCCCGGGTCCCGTTGGCCGAGCCCGCGTCCCCGATCATGACGCGGTCGGTCCTGCATCGCACCCGCAGGTGCTCACGGGAGATCTCCGGATCGCTCAGCGCCCCGCAGCGCCCGATCGTCCCCGAGGCGGGGAGCGGGAGGACCAGACCGGCGTCGGGGCCGCAGAGCACCGCCATGTGCCAGGCGCGGCCCAGGGCCTGGCGGGCCGCGGAGGCGGGGGTGTCGAGGGTAGGGGAAGGCGGGCGCGCGAACATGGCACGAGAGTGCGCCCCGGGGCCGGTCCCGCGCTCGGCCACTGTGGATGAGCACCCGCTGGGGCTGCATGGCGCCCCCGGTGGTTCACGGCGGACCGCGAGACGACGGCGCCACTGCTCCCGGGCGACCGCCGTCCCCGGGCGGTGACGGGCATGGGGGAGGATGGGGGCATGACTGAGCGAACCGCGCCCGCTGCGCCCGCCGTGCCATCAGCGCCGTCGTCCCTCGACGAGCAGCTCGACGCCCTCCTGGCCTCCCCGGGGCTCGCCGGCGTCCCCGAGGCCGACCGTCTGCGCTGGGCCGGGCTCGTGCGCGCCATCGAGGCCGCCCGCGCCGACTACTACGACGTGGTCGAGAACGCCCCCGAGAGCGCGGGCGCCGGCACGGGGATCATCGTCTCGGCCATCTCCGACGCCGACTACGACGAGCTCTACCGCCAACTCGAATCCCTCCAGGACACCCATCCGGCCCTCGACAACGCCCTGTCCCCCACGCGCGCCGTCGGCGGCAGCGCCACCCGGGGCTTTCCTCCCGCCACTCACCACGAGCGCATGTACTCCCTGCAGGACGTCTTCAGCCCCGAGGAGGTCGGGGAATGGGCCGCGCGCATGAGCGCCGCCACCGGGCGGGCCGATGCCGACCTCGCCATGACCGCCGAGGTCAAGATCGACGGCCTGGCCATCGCCCTGACCTACACCGATGGGCGCCTGACCCGCGCCGCCACCCGCGGCGACGGCATCACCGGCGAGGACATCACCGCCAACGCCCGCACCATCGACTCCATCCCGGAGCGCCTTACCGGAGTCGAGCCGGGCGCCCCCAACGGCGCGGGCCTGCCGTCCCTCGTGGAGATCCGCGGCGAGGTCTACTTCCCCGTCGAGGAGTTCGAGGCCTTCAACGCCGCCAGCCGCGCCGCCAACGAGAGGGCCGAGGCCGACTACGCAGCCGGGCGCGCCACCCGCCGGCCCAGCGCCCTGCCGGTCTTCGCCAATCCCCGCAACGCCGCCGCCGGATCCCTGCGGCAGAAGGACCCCCGGATCACCGCGGCCCGGCCCCTGGCCTTCATCGCTCATGGCATCGGCGCCATCACCCCCGCCCCCGGACTCGACCTGCCCCCCAACCAGCACGAGTGGTACGAGCTCCTGGAGCGCTGGGGGCTGCCCACATCCCCCTACAACGCCGTCGTGCGCGGCGCCGCCGAGCGGCAGGCCTACATCGACCGCTACGCCGAGCACCGACACGACCTGCTCCACGAGATCGACGGCATCGTCTTCAAGCTCGACGACCGCTCCCTCCAGGACGAGCTCGGGCACACCTCCCGCGTGCCCCGCTGGGCCACCGCCTACAAGTACCCGCCCGAGGAGGTCCACACCCGCCTGCTGGACATCGATGTGCAGGTCGGCCGCACCGGGCGCGTCACCCCCTTCGGGATCATGGAGCCCGCGCTCGTCGCCGGCTCCACCGTCGCCCGCGCCACCCTCCACAACGCCGCCGAGGTGGCCCGCAAGGGCGTCCTCATCGGCGACATGGTGGTGCTGCGCAAAGCCGGCGACGTCATCCCCGAGATCCTGGGGCCCGTGGTCGCCCAGCGCGACGGCACCGAGCGGCCCTTCGTCATGCCGTCGGCCTGCCCGTCCTGCTCCACCCCCCTGGCGCCCGCCAAGGAGGGGGACGTGGACCTGCGCTGCCCCAACACCCGCTCCTGCCCCGCCCAGGTCACCGAGCGCATCGCCCACATCGGCTCACGCGGCGCCCTCGACGTCGAGGGCCTGGGGGATGAGGCCGCAGCCGCCCTCACCCAGCCCGACGCCGGGCGCCCCGAGGCCATCGCGGCGCTCGCCGCCGGGGCGCGCCTGCACACCGAGCGGGGCCGCTTGCGCCTGCCCGCCGCTCAGCTCGACGCCCTCCACCCCTCCCAGCGCGCCGACGCCGTCGAGGCTCTCCTCGCCGAGCACGGCATCATCGAGCAGGATCCCGCCATCGTGGGGGAGGGGGAGCTCTTCGACCTCACCGCCGAGGACCTGCGCGACATCATGGTCTGGCGTCCGGTCACCACGCGCGGGCGCCCCACCGGCGACTGGCGCCTCGTCCGCTACTTCTGGACCAAGCCCACCCTCACCAAGGACGGCGAGGTCAAGAGGCCGACGACGCCGGCCAAGAACGCCACCGCCATGCTCTCCCAGCTCACCGCCGCCAAGGACCAGCCCCTGTGGCGGGTGCTCGTGGCCCTGTCCATCCGCCACGTCGGTCCCACCGCCGCCCGCGCGCTCGCCGCCCGCTTCGGATCCCTGGACGCGCTTCGCGCCGCGAGCCCGGAGGAGCTGGGAGAGGTCGAGGGCGTGGGCCCCACCATCGCCGCCTCCTGGATCGAGTGGATCGGCGTGGACTGGCACGCCGAGATCCTTCAGCGCTGGGCCGCCGCCGGGGTGCGCACCGCCGACGACGCCGCTGACGGCGAGGCCCCCGCCCGCACCCTGGAGGGGCTGACCGTCGTCGTCACCGGCGCCCTGGAGGGCTTCACCCGCGACAGCGCCAAGGAGGCCATCGTGGCGCGCGGCGGCAAGGCCGCCGGAAGCGTGTCGAAGAAGACCAGCTACGTCGTCGTCGGCGCCAACGCCGGCTCGAAGGAGGCCAAGGCCCGCGACCTCGGCCTGCCCGTCCTCGACGAGAGGGGATTCAACGCCCTCCTCGCCGGTGGGCCGACGGCCCTCGACGCCATGGGTGCGTGACGGAGCGGGAGACTGATCCGCGCGGCCGACCCGCGCGGCCATCCCCCGCCCCGCCATGCTCGTCAGGGCCTCCAGTTTCAGGCCGCGCGGCGCAGGACCTCCCTGAGCGGGACACGGCTGCCGGTGCGGGTGACCGCCCGGGCGTAGACCACCGAGCCGAGCTTGACCAGCAGGATGGTGGCTAGGAGCGTCGCCGCCATCGTGATGGCCTGCTCAGCGGGGGAGGAGACCCCCAGGATCTGCCTGGCCGGCATCATGTAGGGGGAGAACAGCGGGAAGTAGGACAGCGCGCGGTACAGCGTGGAATCCGGGTCCCCCTGCATCATGAAGATCGAGGCCATGTAGGGGATCATCCCCAGCATGAGCAGGGGCGTGGTGACGCTGGGGGCGTCCTCCTGCCGGCTCACCAGCGCCCCGGCGGCGCCGTACAAGGAGGCCATGAGCACGAAGCCGAGGACCATCCACGTCATGATCAGCGCCATCGTGCTGTTGATGGGGATGTCCACATCGTCGAGCAGCCCCACGGTCCTCGCCGCGGCCGCGCCGACGATGCCGATCAGGGAGAAGCTCACGATGGTCGCCGCGCCGATCCCCAGGATCTTGCCCGCCAGCAGGGATGTGGGGCGAACGCAGGCCAGGAGGATCTCCACGATCCGGCTCGCCTTCTCCTCCACGACGCCCATGGCGAGCATCTGGCCACCACCCATGATGACGGACAGCAGGAGGATGTCCGCGGTCAGCAGGAAGGCGTAGCGCTGGGCGAAGCCCTTGTCCTCGTACTTCGGAGGGGAGACGGCGTCGACCTCGGGGGTCGCGCTGGCCAGTGCCGTCGCCACCGCGGAGGGATCGCCGCCCAGCCGCGTGATCCGGTCCGACAGGGCCGCCTGCTGGAGGACCGCGGTGATGCCCGCCTTGACCTGCTCGCTCGCCTTCTCGTGGACGCGCAGGACGGGGGTGGCGCCCGTGAGATCAAGGATCATGTCCAGATGCGCGACCTCGTCATCATCCGCGGCCAGGGCGGCCGTCGCAGCCTCTCCTGTGGGATCGCCCTCGAACTGGCTGACCGCGATCACGGCGCCCTCGGAGTCGGTGACCTGGCTCAGGCCGGGCAGGGCGGCGGGGCTCGCCCCGGCCACCGCCACGCGGTAGGCCTGATGGTCGCCACCGGTGAAGAGGCTGAATCCGATGATGCCCCCCACTACGACCACGAGCATGACGATGACCGAGATGAGCCACGGCTTCTTCGACATCTGGCTCTTGAACTCGCGCGCGGCGACGAGCCGGATCTCCTGGGCAGAGCCCATGGCGGCCCCGGCGGGGGCTGCCACTGACCGCGGCGGGGCGGTAGGCGAGGCGCTCATGCTCGCGCCTCCTTCTTCTCGGAGGACTGGGCGGCGGGGGAGGGGGCGGCCAGGACCTCGCGGAACACCTCGGTCAGGCTTCGGCGCGCCTGGCCGAGTTCGCGAAGCGCCCCGAGGCGGGTGGCGACGGCGAGCAGCGCCTGCTCATCCGGCCCGCCGCAGGTCAGCTCCAGGGTCCCGGGAAGCCTGCCGGGCGCCGCGGCGGGCTCCGGCAGGGCCGCCATGGCCGCAAGGGCGGTGGCCTCGTCCAACCGGGCGGCCTCGACGACGGCGCGCCAGCGGTGCCCTCCGGTCGCCCGCAGCTCCTCGACGGTGCCGTCGGCCACGAGCCCGCCCGAGCGGATGATGATCACCCGGTCCACGAGCCGCTCGACGACGTCGAGCTGGTGGGAGGAGAAGAGCGTGGGGACTCCAGCGGCGGCGCGCTCGCGGATGACATCGGACATGACCTCGACGGCCACGGGGTCCAGGCCGGAGAAGGGCTCATCGAGGATGAGCAGCGCGGGGTCGCCGACGAGCGCCGCGGCGAGCTGGACGCGCTGCTGGTTGCCCAGTGAGAGTTTCTGCACGTCGTCGTCGCGCCGCTCGGCGACGCCCAGGCGCTCGGTCCAGGCGTCCGAGGAGGCCTGGGCGGCGCTCTTGCTCAGGCCGTGGAGGCGGCCGAGATAGGTGAGCTGCTCCCCCACCCTCATCTTGGGGTAGAGGCCGCGCTCCTCGGGCATGTAGCCGATGCTGCGGCGGAAGGAGGCATCGAGCTCGACTCCATCCCAGGTGGTGGTGCCGGAATCAGCCTCGAGGACGCCCATGGTGATGCGCATGGTGGTCGACTTGCCCGCGCCTCCGCTCCTCCTGGGGGAGGGGAGCGTTGCCCGCCGCCACCGGATGGCCGGGCGCCGGGGGCTCGGTATTGTGGCACCGTGCCGACCATCAAGGCGATTGCTGAGGAGACGATGCCCGAGGACCCCCATCCCCGCCGGGGCCCCGGGGTCCGCTCGCGCCGTCGGGAGCGGGCCGGTCGCGCCATGGGGCGGAGCCGCTGCCGGAGGCGCGACGCTCTCGCCCTCATCGGCGCCTGTGCCATCTGCCTCCTCTCCCTCGGCGCGATCACCGCCATCCCCGTGCTGTCCTACTCGCTCATGCTCGGCGCCTGGGGACTCGACGCCGCGGCCGTGATGGCGCTGCTCGCCGTCGTGGCCGGCTACCGGGCCCTCCGGCGGCGCCGCGAGCCGGGGGCGCGGATCCGCGTGGCGACGGCCGGGCTGGTCTGCCTCGCGCTGGCTATCACGGGGTGGATGGGGGCCGCGCAGATCCGCTTCGCCCACGCGCAGGGAGTCGATCTATCGGTCCTCGGCCTCACCGGCATCGGGCAGTGGGGGCGCGGCCCCGATGCCGCCCCCGTCGTCCTGACCGACGCCGCCAGCCGCCAGACCCTTCGCGCCGGGATCTGGTACCCGCGGGGCAAGGCCCCGGGGGACGGCGGGGAGAAGGCCCCGATCGTCGTCCTCCTGCACGGCGGCGGGTGGCGCACGGGGGATCGCGATAACCCCATGACGCGCATCCAGGCGGACTGGCTCGCCGACCAGGGCTATGTGGCGATCGCCCTGGAGTACCCGCTCTCCCTGAGGGACACGCCCACATGGGAACTCGCCCAATCCCGGCTCGTGTGCTCACTGGCCTGGGTGGGCGCCCATGCCGGGGAGCACGGCGGGGACCCGGGCAGGCTCGCCGTCGTCGGGGACTCCTCCGGCGGGCACCTCGCCCTGGAGACGGCCTACCGGCAGGCCCTGGGGGGCCTCGACCCGAGCGGGCCCGACGCCCCGACGGACGCCGATGGCGAGACGCTGCCGGCCTGCCAGGGGAACGTGCCCACGATCCGCGCGGTGGCGACGACCTATCCGATCACCGACCCCGCGGTCTTCCACGACAACCCCGACCCGATCCTGTCCGGGCCTGTGGCGAGCCGGGCCCGCCTGTACGTGGGAGGCGGACCCGCGCAGTACCCGGAGCGCTACGCGTCCATCGACCCCGCCCGCAAGGCCGCGGCCGCGGGGGCCGCCGCCCCGCCGGTGCTCATCGTCCACGGCGAGGGGGACCACGTGGTACCCGTGAGCGGGACGAGGGACCTCGACGCCGTCCTGGAGGCGGCCGGCGCCCGCCACGAGACGATCATCGTGCCCTACGCGGATCATGTCTTCGACCTCAATGGGGGCTCCGTGGCCTCCCAGATCTGGCGCGCCAAGACCCTTCAGCTCCTGCGCGGGGCCGGCATGGGGGCGTGACGGCGCGGCGGCGCGCGGCGCCGGTGGCGGGGCGGGGCCCCGGCCTGGTCGGACGGCGGTCGGCGGCGGGCGGTATCGTGGGGCCGTGCACCTCAAGACGTTGACGATCAAGGGCTTCAAGTCCTTCGCCTCGTCAACCACGCTGCGCCTGGAGCCCGGCATCACCGCCGTCGTCGGCCCCAACGGCTCGGGCAAGTCCAATGTCGTCGACGCCCTGACCTGGGTCATGGGGGAGCAGGGCGCCAAGAACCTGCGCGGCGGCACCATGGCCGACGTCATCTTCGCCGGCGCCGGGTCGCGGCCCGCGCTCGGGCGCGCAGAGGTCTCGCTGACCATCGATAACGCCGACGGCGCCCTGCCCATCGATTACTCCGAGGTCACCATCACCCGCACCCTCTTCCGCGGAGGCGGCTCGGAGTACCAGATCAACGGCGCCCAGTGCCGCCTCCTCGACGTCCAGGAGCTCCTGAGCGACACCGGCCTGGGACGCCAGATGCACGTCATCGTCGGCCAGGGGCAACTCGACGCCGTCCTGTCCGCCACCCCGGAGGATCGCCGCGGCTTCATCGAGGAGGCCGCCGGCGTCCTCAAGCACCGGCGCCGCAAGGAGCGCGCCCTGCGCAAGCTCGACTCCATGGCGGCCGACCTCGCGCGCGTCGCCGACCTGGCCAACGAGCTCCACCGCCAGCTCGGGCCCCTGGCCAAGCAGGCCGCCGTCGCCCGCCGCGCCCGCACCATCCAGATCGAGGTCCGTGACGCCACCGCTCGGCTGCTCGCCGACGATGTCGTCGCCGCCCAGCAGCTCCTCGAGGCCGGCCAGGAGGACACCGCCGCCGTCACCGCGCGCCGCGCCGCCGCCGAGGAGGCTGAGAAGGCCGCCCGTGATCGCCTGGCCGGGCTCGCCGAGGTCGAGGCGGGCGCGGGTCGCAGGCTCGCCGCCGCCACCCAGGTGTGGGAGAGCCTCACCGGCGCCGCCCAGCGGCTCTCCTCGCTCGCCGACATCGCCGCCGAGCGGGTCAGGGGACTGGCCAACGCGCCCAAGCCGTCCTTTGGCACGGACCCTGAGGAGTTGGACCGGCGCGCTGAGGCCGCCGCCGCCGAGGAGGCTGAGCTCGCTGAGCGGATCGAGTCGACCCGCAGCGCCCTGGCCGCCGCCACCCAGGAGCGGGCGGAGGCCGAGGCCGCGCAGAGCGCCGCCGAGAGCGCGCTTGCCGCCCTTCAGCGCCGACAGGCCGAGCATCGGGAGAAGGTGGCGCGCGCGGGTGGCCGCCTGGCCTCCGCCCGCTCCCGCCACGAGGCCGCCACCGCCGCCCGAGAGCAGGCCCGCAGCGCCCTGGCCGCCGCGGAGGAGCGGCGGGCTGCCGCCCAGGCCGCTGTGGAGGAGGCCACTCCCGGGGCCGGCGAGGGCCCCGCCCCGGATGAAGGCGCGCCGGGGAGCGCCAGCGCCGAGCAGATGGAGGCCACCGCCCGTCACGAGGCGGCGACGGCGGCCCTCGCCTCCGCGCGCGACGCGCTTGCCGCCGCGACCGAGGCCCGCTCCCAGGCGGCCTCCGAGCAGGCCACCTGGGCCGCCCGCCGCGACGCCCTGGCGCTGTCCCTGCGGGCGGAGGACGCCACCGCCGAGCTCGCCGAGGCCGGACTGGAGGGACTGCTCGGGGCGCTGCCCGAGCACCTGAGCGTCGACAAGGGCTGGGAGAACGCCATCGCCGCGCTTCTCGGGGACCTGGCCGCAGCCGCCCTGGCCACTGACGAGGCCGCGGCCATCGGCGCCCTGGACCACGCCCGCGGGGCCGAGGCCGGAGCGATCCGGCTCATCATCGCCCAGGAGGGGACTGGCATCGACGGGGCCGCGGATGCGCCTGAGCCCCCGGTGGAGGGGGGCGGGACCGGTCTCGATCGTGATTTCGACCGGTCTCGGCCCGTAGGGCCGGTGGAGGGAGCCATCCCCGCCAGTGACCTGGTCGCCATCCAGGCGGGCACCGCGCAGCGCTCCGGCCTGCGGGCCGCGCTCGACCGTCTCCTCGCCGGGGCGTGGGCCGTGCCCGATCTGGAGACCGGCGTCGCGGCGCGCGCCGCCGACCCGCGGGCAAGGGTCGTCACCCGCGACGGCGACATCCTGGCCCCCGGATGGGCCGCCGGGGGCGGGCGCGGCTCGGCCAGCGTCCTCGAGCTCGCCGCCGCCCATGACGAGGCCGCCAGTCGGGCCGAGGCCGCCCGTGAGGCCCAAGAGGCGGCGGAGACGGCCCTGGCGGGGGCCCGCCAGGCCGAGGAGGCCTGCAGGCACGGCCTCACCGCCGCCCTGGAGCAGCTGCGCCGCGCTGACGCCGAGGCCGCCCGCGAGGCCGAGGCCCTGGCCCGCCTCGCCTCCGCCGCCCACGCGGCTACCGAGGAGGCCGGGCGCGCCAGGCGCGTCCTGGAGCGAGCCGAGGAGGAGGCCGCTCAGCGCACCGCCGAGCTGGCCGCCGCCTCCACCGCCCTGGCCGAGATCGAGCAGGGCCGCGGCTCGGGCGCCCCCGACGGTGAGGAGGGCGCCGCGGCAGGGGCGCCGGTGGACGCCGAGGCGGCCATTGAGGCGGCCCGGGCGCGCCGCGATGAGGCGGCCGAGGCGGCCACCGCCGCCCGCGCCGCCGAGACCGATGCCCGCCTCGCCCTGCGCACCGCCGAGGAGCGCGAGCGCTCCGGGCGGGGCCGCTCCGACTCCCTGCGCCTGGCCGCCCGGCGCGAGCGCGAGTCCCGGGCAGCCGCCGAGCGCGCCCAGGAGCGCCGGGCTCGGCAGCTCCTCGTGGCCCAGCGGGTGCGCGATGAGGCGCGGCGGGCCGCCGAGGCGGGCCGCGAGTGGGCCGCCGAGGCGGCGGATCGGCGGGCCGCCGTCGAGGCGGAGCGCACCGAGTCCCTGGAGGCCACCCGGGAGGTCCGCGATGAGATCGACCGCCTCACCAAGGAGATCGCCGCGCTCACCGACGCCGCCTACCGGGAGGAGATCGCCCGCGCCGAGCACCGCACCCGCCTGGAGGCCCTGGCCGAGCGGGCGCTGACCGAGCTCGGGCTCGAGCTCGACCCCCTGGTGGAGGAGTTCGGACCGCATATGCCCGTCCCCGAGATTGGGCAGGACGACGCCGAGCCGGCGCCAGGCCCGTCAGAGCCTCCCGGCGCCTGTGAGCCGGGGGCCGCCGAGCCGGGGGCCGCCGAGCCGGGGGAGGGGCCCGGCGCGCGGCGCGCTCCGCGGACCCCGACGGCCCGCCCCGGGCGGCCCTACGCGCGCGCCGAGCAGGAGAGGCGCCTGGCCCGCGCCAAGCGCGATCTCGCCCGCCTGGGCAAGGTCAACCCCCTGGCCTTCGAGGAGCACGCCGCGCTGGCGCAGCGTCACCGCTTCCTCGCCGAGCAGCTCGCCGACCTCAAGCGCTCGCGCGCGGATCTGCTGGGGATCGTCGAGGAGATCGACGCGCGCGTGCAGGAGGTCTTCACCTCCGCGTATCAGGACACGGCCCGTGAGTTCGCCTCTGTGTTCGACCGCCTCTTCCCCGGCGGCGAGGGCCGCCTCGTGCTCACCGACCCGGGCGACATGCTCACCACGGGCATCGAGATCGAGGCGCGCCCGGCGGGCAAGAAGGTCAAGCGCCTCTCCCTGCTCTCCGGCGGGGAGCGCTCGCTCGCGGCGGTGGCCCTGCTCATCGCGATCTTCAAGGCGCGCCCCTCGCCCTTCTATGTCATGGATGAGGTGGAGGCGGCCCTCGACGACACGAACCTGGGGCGCCTGCTGGAGATCTTCACCGAGCTCCGCGAGTCCAGCCAACTCATCATCATCACCCACCAGAAGCGCACCATGGAGGTCGCCGACGCCCTCTACGGCATCACCATGCGCGACGGCGTCACCCAGGCCGTCTCCCAGCGCCTGGCGCGCGATCGGGGTGCCGGCGGCGCCCCGGCCACCGGGGGCTGACACGGGGCGCGGGGCATCGGGCATGATGGGGGCATGGACCCGATGCTCATCGTGATTGCCGTCCTCGCCGTCCTCACCCTGGTGGGGGGGCTCTGGCTCGTCTCCGGCCGGCGCCGCCGCGGCCAAGCGCCCCCCGAGGTCAGCGCCCACAAGCCCCTGGATCGTGATCAGGCCCTTCCCACCGCCGGCCCTGAGGGGGCGGGGGAGCGGCCAGGATCCCCCGGCGAAGCCCCTGGGGCAGGGGAGGGCGCCGGGGGCGCCGTCGCCACCCTGGAGCGGCCCGAGTCCATCCCCGGGCGCATGCAGCGCCTGCGCGCCCGCCTGGCCGGCTCCGGGGGCTTCGGCAAGGCCGTCCTGTCCGTCCTGTCCCGCGGCGACCTGTCCGAGTCCGACTGGGAGGAGATCGAGGACACCCTGCTCACCTCCGACCTCGGCGTCGAGGTGACCATGGAGCTCATGGATGGGCTGCGAACCCAGGCCAAGGTGCTCGGGACCTCCGACCCCGAGGCCATCCGCGGCGTCCTGCGTTCCGGGCTCCTCGAACTCGTCGACCCCGCCATGGACCGCTCCCTCAACCTCACCCGGCCCGCGCCCGCCGAGGGCGCTGACCTGCCCGCGGGCGCCGCGCCCGCCGCCGCCATCCTCATGGTCGGCGTCAACGGCACCGGCAAGACCACCACCTGCGGCAAGCTCGCTCGCGTCCTCGTCGCTCAGGACAAGGCCGTCGTCATGGGCGCCGCCGACACCTTCCGCGCCGCCGCCGCCGAGCAGCTGTCCACGTGGGGCCAGCGCGTGGGCGTGGAGGTCGTCCGCTCCGAGCGCGAGGGCGCCGACCCCGCCTCCGTCGCCTTCGACGCCGTGCGCGCGGCCGCCGGCCAGGGCGCCGACGTCGTCCTCATCGACACGGCCGGGCGCCTCCAGAACAAGGCCGGCCTCATGGACGAGCTCGGCAAGATCAAGCGCGTCATGGGCAAGATCGCCCCGGTCGGCGAGATCCTCCTCGTCCTGGACGCCACCACCGGCCAGAACGGCATGCGGCAGGCCCAGGTGTTCTCCGAGGCCGTGGGCGTGACCGGCATCGTGCTCACCAAGCTCGACGGCACCGCCAAGGGCGGCATCGTCGTCACCGTCCAGCGCGAGCTCGGCGTTCCCGTCAAGCTCGTCGGCCTGGGCGAGGGGGCTGACGACCTGGCCCCCTTCGATCCCGAGGGCTTCGTCGACGCCCTCCTGGCCTGAGGACGGGCGCCGACGGGCGCCGGTGGGCGCCGCCTCAGTCCCGCGCCCGCCGTCCATGACGATGACACGCCGCTCCCGGGCCGCCGCGGCGGGGTCATGGGCGATCACGAGGACGCAGGTCCCCTCGGAGGCGATCGGGGCGAACCAGTCCAGGACGATCCGCGCTGAGACGACATCGAGCGCGTCCGTCGGCTCATCGGCCAGGACGATGGCCGGTCGGGAGACGAGGACGCGGGCGGATCGCCACCCGCTGGCGCTCGCCGCCGCTGAGGCGCTCGGGCAAGGCCCCAGCCTGGGTGGCGATCCCGACGTGCTCCAGGGCGGTTCCGTTCCAACCCATCGGCAACTGAGCGTCCTGCGATCCTGCGCCCTCGCCCCCGGGATACCGTCTGCCCCCGGGGATACCGTCTCGGCCCGGCGTTGCGGTCTTGGTTTCCAGATACCGTCTCGGCCCGGGGATACTGTCTGCCCCCGGGGATACCGTCTCGGCCCGGCGTTGCGCCCTCATTCTCGCAGTTTGAAGCGGTTTCTGCGGGGTGAGGCGGTTTGTGCGGGGTGAGGCGGTTTGTGCGGGGTGAGGCGGTATCCCGGGGGCGGCTCGTGCTCGCTCGTGGGCCGGGGGGCGAGCCATCATGCCGACCACCGCTGGCCCAGTCACCAGCGCTCCTTCGGCCAGCAACCACCAACAAGGTAACGGGCCTGGCGGGGATCGCCCAAGGATGGTGACCGTCGTCGGCGAGCTGGCCATCGACTCCCCGGTGGGCCGGGGCGCGATGATCCGCCTGAGCGCGCCAGCCGCCCTGCCGTGGTGAGCCGACGGCGCGCTGGCCAAGCGCGTGGCGCATATCCTCGTCGAGCTCGATCTGCCTCCCGAGGAAGGGAATCGGCGAGTGCGCGCCGTCCTCGGCTGGTTGAGGGCCACCGCTTGACCCTCACGCGGCGTGAGGCGGCAGGCTGCATCGCATGAGAGATTCTCAGGGCATGAACGACGCTCCCCGCTTTAGCGCCCCAGCACCGGCCCCGGCCCCCGGTCACGGGTCGGAGGCCGACCGCACGGTTGGCGATGCTGCGCGGCTGCTGGGCGTGAGCGTGCGCGCGCTCCACCACTGGGACGCCATCGGCCTGCTCACCCCCTCGGGGCGCAGTTGGTCCGGCTACCGCCTCTACAGCGACGCCGACCTCGACCGAGCCCAGCAGGTCCTCGTCTACCGCGAGACCGGCATGGGCCTGGCCGCGATCGGCGAGCTGCTCGACGGCGCCCCGGCGACGGCCGCCGAGCACCTGATGGAGCAGCGCCGACTCCTGTCCGAGCGGATCTCCCGCCTGACGCGGATGGTCCGCGTCATCGACACCATGATGGAGGCGGAGACCATGGGGAATCACATGAGCGGGGCCGAGCGGGCCCAGGCCTGGCACGGCCAGTGGAGCGAGGAGTACACCGCCGAGGCCGAGGAGCGCTGGGGCGGCACCGAGGATTGGGTGGAGTCGGAGCGCCGCAAGGCCGCCATGACGCCGGACGACTGGGCGCGGGCGGCCGACGAGGCCAAGCGCTTGGAGGCCGATCTCGCCGACGCCATGCGCCGCGGCGTCGCTCCCGGCAGCCAGGAGGCCAACGCCCTGGCCGAGCGCCATCGGGAGGAGCTGAACCGCTGGATCGAGATGACCGTGCCCAGGCAGGTGCTCATCGCCCGCGGATACGTTAGCGACCAGCGCTTCACCGCCTATTACGACGCCAAGGGGAAGGGCCTGGCCGCCTGGCTCAAGGACATCATCGACGCATCCGCCCTCGCCCAGGGGGTGGACCCGGGCTCCGCCGCCTGGGAGTGACGCGCGGGGTGGGGGAGCGCGCTTGCCCCGGCCGCTATCCTGGGCGGCAGCAAAGCGCGATGCCCGGGCGGCGCCATGCCGCCCGGGCCCGCACCCCCCGACCGGCGCGCCCGCGCCCCAGGAAGGACCCCCGTGTTCGGCAACCTTTCCGACCGGCTCACCGCCTCCTTCAACTCCCTGCGCGGCAAGGGCCGCCTGACCGAGGCCGACGTCGAGGCGACCGTCACCGAGATCCGCCGCGCCCTCCTCGAGGCCGACGTCGCCCTGCCCGTGGTGCGCGCCTTCACCGCCGCCGTGCGCGAGAAGGCCGTCGACGCCGCCCGATCCCAGGCGCTCAACCCCGCCCAGCAGGTCATCAAGATCGTCAACGACGAGCTTATCGAGGTCCTGGGCGGCGCCACCCGCGAGATCAACTGGGCGGACCGCGGCCCCACCGTCATCATGCTCGCCGGCCTCCAGGGCGCCGGTAAGACGACACTCGCCGGCAAGCTCGGGCGCTGGCTCAAGGGCGATGGCAAGCGCGTCCTGCTCGTGGCCTCCGACCTCCAGCGCCCCAACGCCGTCACGCAGCTCGGCGTCGTCGCCGAGCGCGCGGGCGTGGACATCTGGGCCCCCGAGCCCGGCAACGGCGTCGGCGATCCGGTGCGGGTGGCCGCCAGCGGCGTCGAGCAAGCCCGCGCCAAGGGCTACGACGTCGTCATCGTGGACACCGCCGGCCGCCTGGGCGTGGACGCGGAGATGATGGACCAGGCGATCCGCATCCGCGACGCCGTCGCCCCTCACGAGATCCTCTTCGTCCTGGACGCGATGGTCGGGCAGGACGCCGTCAACACCTCGGTCGCTTTCCGTGACGGCGTCGGCTTCACCGGCGTCGTGCTCTCCAAGCTCGACGGCGACGCCCGAGGTGGCGCGGCCCTGAGCGTGCGCGGGGTGACCGGCGCTCCCGTGCTCTTCTCCTCCACGGGTGAGGGCCTGGACGACTTCGAGCGCTTCCATGCCGACCGCATGGCCAGCCGCATCCTCGACATGGGAGACCTGCTCACCCTCATCGAGCAGGCGGAGAAGACCCTCGACGCCAAGGAGGCCGAGGACGCCGCCACCAAACTCGCCAAGGGCGAGTTCACCCTCGACGACTTCCTCACCCAGCTGCGCCAGATCCGCAAGCTCGGCTCGATGAAGAAGCTGTTGGGCATGATGCCCGGCATGGGGCAGATGCGCGAGGCCATCGAGGCCTTCGACGACCGCGAGGTGGACCGCATCGAGGCGATCGTCTGCTCCATGACGCCCGCGGAGCGCAAAGACCTCACGATCCTCAACGGCTCGCGCCGCACCCGTATCGCCAAGGGTTCGGGCACCACCGTCCAGGCGGTCAACGAGCTCGTCGACCGCTTCGAGCAGGCCAAGAAGATGATGGAGGCCATGGCGTCGGGCGGCATGGGAGGCGCGGGTGGCCCAGGTGGAATGCCCGGCCTGGGATCGCTGCCGTCCATGGGCAAGCACTCCAAGGCCCGTCAGGCGCCCAAGGCCAAGAAGAAGGGCAAGGGCGGGAAGAAAGGCCGCTCCGGCAACCCCGCCAAGGCGGCGCGCCAGGCCAAGGAGATCGCGCGGGGGGCCCAGGAGGCGCCCGCCGCGCCGGTGGCCGGATCCTCCTTCGGGCTAGGCCAAGGGGCAGGCGGGGGAGCGGGCGCGGGCAGCACCGGCAGTGCCGGCAGTGCCGGAAGTGTCGCTGGCGGCTACGGCATCATGCCGGGACAGCAGGCCGCCCCCGCGCAGCCCCAGCAGGCAGCGGCCTCCAGTGGCGACGTCGCCGATGCCATGGCAGCGCTCCCCGAGGACCTGCGCCGCCGCCTCGGGCTCTGAGAGCGGGGGGGCGGGCTGGGACCGGGCGGGCTGAGAGCGGGGGTGCGCGGGGTGGTGCGGCTCGCGCAGGGTGGTGGCTTTTCCCCTTTGGGTGGTGCTGTTCGTGTGGGGTGGTGGCTTTTCCCCCTTTGGGTGGTGCTGTTCGTGTGGGGTGGTGGCTTTTCCCTCTTTGGGTGGTGCTGTTCGTGTGGGGTGGTGGCTTTCCCCCCTTTGGGTGGTGCGGCTCGCGCCCACTGGTGCGGGCAGGACGCACCAGTGGGCGCGAACGGCACCGTTCAGTGCGGAACGCACCGCTGATGCCTCCGTGGGTGCCCACATTGCACGTGTTGGCGTGTCAGGCGTCGTTTGCTCGTTGTGGGTGTCGTGACCGGGTTGGTCGTGGCCCAGTTGCCGCCGTTCGTTGGGGTCATGGGCGCGTCCCGGGGGCGCGTCGGCAGCCCCGCCGCGCGCCGATGACATTCCACCCGGTGCTCACGATGGCCCCGCGGTGCTTACAGCGGCCAGCCGGTGCTCACGATCTTGGGGCGTGTTCGTGATGTTCTCGGCCCGGCGTCGAGAGCAGCGCTGGGAGGTCTCGGGCAGCGCTGGGATGCTTTGGGCAGCGCTCCCCGCGGTGCTCACGATGGCCCAGCGATACTTACGATGGCCCAGAGGTGCCCACAATGGTTCAGCGATGCCGACGATGGCCCACCCGGTGCTCACGACTTTGGGGCGTGTTCGTGATGTTCTCGGCCTGGTGTCGAGAGCAGTGCTGGGCCGTCGAGGGCAGCGCTGGGGCCTCTAGAACGGTGCTGGGATGTTTTGGGCACCACTCCCCGGGGTGCTGACGATGGCCCCGCGGTGCTTAAGGCGGTCGGCAGTTGCTTACGGCAGTCCTCCGCTGCTTATGATGGTCGGCCTTTATCCACAATGGCTTAGCGGTACTCACGACGGCCCTCCATTGTCCACAATGTCTCAGCAGCGCTCACAGTGACCCACCCGGTGCCCACGATCTTGGGGCGCGTCCATGATCTTCCCAGCCTGGCGTTGAGAGCAGCGTTGAGAGGCCTTGGGCAGCGTTGGGAGGTTTGGGGCGGTGTTGGGAGGTTTGGGGCAGCGCTGGGGCGTCTAGAGCAGTACTGGGATGTTTTGGGCAGCGCTCCCCGCGGTGCTCACGATGGTCCAGAGGTGCTCATGATGGCTCAGCGGTGCCTACGATGGCTTAGTGATGCCGACGATGGCCCACCTGGTGCTCACGACTTTGGGGCGTGTTCGTGATGTTCTCGGCCTGGTGTCGAGAGCAGTGCTGGGCCGTCGAGGGCAGCGCTCCCCGCGGTGCTCACGATGGTCCAGAGGTGCTCATGATGGCTCAGCGGTGCTCACGATGGCCCAAAGGTGCCCACAATCGCTCAGTGATGCCGACGATGGCCTACCTGGTGCTCACGACTTTGGGGCGTGTTCGTGATGTTCTCGGCCTGGTGTCGAGAGCAGCGCTGGGAGGTTTGGGGCAGCGTTGGGGCGTCTAGAGCAGTGCTGGGATGTTTTGGGCAGCGCTCCCCGCGGTGCTCAAGATGGTGCAGCGGTGCTTAAGGCGGTCGGCGGTTGCTTATGGCAGTTCTTCGCTGCTTATGATGGTTGGCTGTTGTCTACAATGGCTCAGCGGTACTTATAACGGCTTAGCAGTGCTTACGACGGTCGGCCGTTGCCCACGATGGCTCAGCGGTGCCTTCGACACCCCGGTCATACCGCCACGAGGCGTCCAGGAGCTGGTTACCCGCTATCAGTGAGCCAAGGAGCGGGTCCTGAACACCGACGCAACGGGAACCAGGCCCCAACCAGTGCTACGCGCCCAGTGAGCCGAGTTCGGTGGGGAAGGGTGGAGAGGTTGTCATCAACAGTGCGAGCTTGGAGTGCTGGGGAGGCTGACAGCCGTGCGCTCTTTCAGCCGCCCGCGCCTACAGCCGTGCGCTCCTACCCCGCCCGCGCCTTCAGTTGCCCGCGCCTACAGCCAGCCGTTGCGCTCGGCGGTGCGGGCGGCCTCGGTGCGGTTGCGCGCGTGGGTCTTGGCGATCGCGCTCGACAGGTAGTTGCGCACCGTCCCGTCGCCCAGGCGCAGGCCCGCGGCGATCCCATGGGCGTCGTCGCCCCGGGCCGCGAGGCGCAGCACTTCCTTCTCCCGCTCGGTGAGCGGATTGGGACCCAGGAGCACCGATTCCTGGGCGAGGGTTGGGTCGATGACCCGCAGCCCCGCGTGAATGCGACGGATCGCGTCCGCCAGCTGCTCTGGGGGAGTGTCCTTGACCAGGAAGCCGCTCGCCCCCGCCTCCAGCGCCCGCGACAGGTACCCCGGGCGCCCGAAGGTGGTCACGATGAGGCTGCGGCAGGCCAGGCCCGAGGCGGTCAGGGCGGCGGCGGCGGCCAGGCCATCGCCGTCGGGCATGTCGATATCCAGCAGCGCCACATCGGCTCCGTGCTCCCGGGCCGCGGCCACCACCTCGGTGCCGGATCCCACCTGCGCCACGACCTCCAGGTCCGCCTCCAGTCCCAGCAGGGTCGCCAGCGCGCCGCGCACCAGCGCCTGGTCATCGGCGATGAGCAGGCGGATGACGACGCCGCCGTGCTCGGAATCCGTCGCCTTCACAGTAGGACCTCCATCTCGGTGCCCGGTCCGGCCCCGCCCGGTCCGGCTCCGCCCGGTCCGGTCCCGACCGGTCCGGCTCCGACCGGTCCGGCCCCGCCCGGGCTGGGGATGGGATGCGGCGTCGGGCTCACCAACCGAACCTCGCCCCCCGAGGTCTCCACGCGCTTGCGCAGACCCCGCAGCCCGTTGCCCTCGGGAGCCCCATTGAGCCCGCGCCCATTGTCCGCCACCACGACCCGCCCGGGCGAGAGGGCCACCCTGACCGCTGTGGCGCCCGCGTGGCGCAGGATGTTCGTCGTGGCCTCGCGCAGCGCCCAGGAGGCCAGTTCGCGCTGCCCCAAAGGGAGGTCCTCGGGTCTGCCGGTGAACTCGGCGTCGATGCCGGCCGCCGCGAAGGCCGTGCGGGAGGACTCGATCTGACTGGCCAGATCCGGGGTGCGTAGGCGCGTGGCGGTCGCCCGCACATCCGCCAGGGCGGCCCGTGAGAGATCGATGACCTCGGCGAGCTCGCGCTCCGCCGCCTCGGGATCCCGGCGCAGAAGCCTCTGGGCGACCTCCGCCTTGAGGGTCAGCACCGTGAGCGAGTGACCGAGGATGTCGTGCACGTCCCGCCCGATCTCCTCGCGCTCGGCCATCGCGGCCTCCGCGCGTGCCTGCCGGGCGCGCTGCGCCTCCTGCTCGGCGAAGAAGCGGGAGAGGACCACGAACCCCGACGACGTGATGCAGCCGAGCGTCATGTACACCAGCCCCGGCTCGCCCGGGCCCACGGCCAGGATGACGGCCAGCGCGGCCAGCGCGGCCAGGCACATTCCCGCGCTGGCCATCAGGCCCGTGCGCAGCCTGGTGGTGAACAGGACGATCGCGCAGAAGTAGGGGAGGAACACCGTGGAGTACCAGGTGATCGCGATCGTGGACGCGACCGCGCACAGTCCCAGGAGGACGAGTGGGCGGATCGCGGGGGCGAGCTCCTCGCGCGGCCTCGAGGCCGGGGCGAGGCGGGCGAAGTTAGCCCGCTTGGCGATGAGGCTGACTTCGATCACGTAGATCACCGCGAAGGCCGCTAGGCCACAGGCCCCCAGGATCTTCGCCCACAGCGAGGCCCGCGATGCCAGGAGGAAGGCGATCATCGGCAGGAGGAAGCCGATCCAGATGGAAGCCTCCCAGTCGACGCCGAGCCACCCGGGCGCGCCGGGCCAGGTGGCGCGCCAGTCCCTCCAACTCGGCTCCGGCGACGAGGGCAGGGCCTGGCCGGGGGTCCTCCCGCTCATCGCCGCGCCGTGGCCCGGCGGCGGGAGAGCAGGCAGACGGCGGCGATGATGAGCGTCCATGCCACGAGGTTAGTGACCTGTATCCACGGGCTCTCGTGGACCACGCCCGTCGCGGTGTTGATGACATCGCCCATGATGGGGCGCTGCGCGAGGGTCGCGGCTCCGTAGAGCGGCGTGTAGCGCGCGATCGTGAGCAGCGCCCCGGACAGCGGCATGAAGATGTTGGACAGGAAGGCCCACACCGTCACCGAGGCGGCGGCCGTCCCAACGGCGCCCTGGGAGGGGAACCACATGCCGATGGCCAGGCCGTACAGGGAGAAGGGGATCGTCGGCAGCAGGCAGCCCAGGAAGGAGTTGATCCAGACGAGGGGCGTGTCGCAGCGCGCGCCCATGATGGCCCCGGCGCCGAACAGCAGGGTGGTGGGCACGAGTGATAGCAGGACCCCAGCCGCGGATTTGACCAGGTAGTACGCGCGCATCCCACCGGGGGTCAGCCCCATCTGGCGGCCCCATCCCCCCGCGAGCTCGACGGCGCTGCTCCCCGCCACGGTTGTGGCCGCCATGGCAGCGCTGAAGGCCGCCATATTGATCATGATGACGGCGTTGACATTGCCCCGGCCCGCATCGACATCGCTGTAGGAGGCCATGGTCCCGAACAGGAGGTACATGCCCAGCGGTATGACGACGATGAAGATGATCGTGTCAGCCCTCAGGATCGTCGTGCGCAGCTCGCAGAGCAGGTAGGGGATCAGACTCGGGCGCTCCGAGGGGGCCGGGCCGGGCCCGGGGCGCGGGGCGCCCTGGGCCGGGTTGATCGCGGTTCTGGTTTCAGTGCTGGTTTCAGTGCTGGTATCGGTTCTCATGGTGGTCTCCGGGCGGTGTCGGGATGGTCGTGGGCCGGCGCGCGCGAGCGCTTATCGCGCCGGAGGGGCGGCCGATCCTCCGACCGGCGCGGGCTCCTCGACGAGATCGGTGAAGACGTCGTCGAGGCTGAGGGCGGTGATCCCCAAGTGGTGGGCGGGCGTGCGGGTCAGCAGGATGCGGGCGACGTCGTCGGGCGCGGTGGTCCGCACCTCGATGTGCTCGCCGCGCACCGCGACGCCCTGGAGCGAGGCGCGCGCCTCGGCCAGCGCCTCATCGAGCGCGGCCGCTCCGGGCATGCCAGGCCAGGTGGCGGTGACGATGGTGCCCTCGCCGAGCGCCCGCACGTCGTCCACCGAGCCCGAGGCGATGATCCGGCCGTGGTGGATGATGACGATCCGGTCGGCGAAGTCCGCGGCCTCCTGGAGGTAGTGCGTGGCGAAGAGGACCGACTTGCTCCCGGCGGCGCGCTCGCGGATCGCGGCCCAGAAGGAGCGGCGGGCGGTGACGTCCATGCCGGCGGTGGGCTCGTCGAGCACCATGAGGTCCGGGTTGCCCAGCAGGGCCAGGGCCAGGCGCAGGCGCTGGCGCTCGCCCCCGGAGCACTTGGCCACCTTACGGCCCAGGATCGGGGAGATCCCGGAGAGCTCCAGGACGGCCGGGACATCGTGACGGGCCCCGCGCATGGCGGCCACAGAGCGGATCGTCTGACCCACCGTGTAGTCGGGCAGGAGGCCCCCCTCCTGGAGGATCGCGCCGGTGCGCAGCCCCCTGGCCGCTTGGTCTGGGCTGAGGCCGAAGACCCGGGCGGCCCCGGCGTCGGGGGTGGAGAAGCCGAGGATGATGTCCAGGGTGGTGGACTTCCCGGCGCCATTGGGGCCGAGGAAGGCCACGACCTCGCCGGGGGCCACGCGCAGGTCGATGCCGTCGACGGCGCGTACCGTCCCGAAGGTCTTGACCAGGCCGGTCACCTCGACGGCCGGAGGCTGCGCGCTCCTGCCGGCGCGCGGGTCCGGGGCGGGCGAGTGACCAGGGGGTTTCAGGGCGCCTGGGCCGCCCGGCGTGTGCTGTGTCATGGTCCTATCGTCGGCGCGATGGGCGGCGCCGGGTACTGAGGGCTGTCACCACCCGCCGATGACAGATGTCACGCGGGCGGGACCATCCTCCCGGCGGCTCTCCCGGCCGACATCCCCGTGCCCTCCCGGCCGACATCCCCGTGCCCGCCAAGGGCCGGACCTGAGGACGCGGCGCTCAACGGTCTCAGCTAGTCTCACGGGGTTCACTCGGATCCGGACTGACGGGACCCCTCATGCCCATCGCCATGCCCCTCGCCCTCCCGGTCGCCCTCCCCGCGGCGATCACAGCCGCGGCCTCGCACCCGCCGCTGACCGAGCGGCTCACCGAGTCGCTGGGCGCCTTCGAGGGCTTCGTGTCGGGCAAGATCCTCGTGTGGATCCTGCTCGGCACCGGGCTCTTCCTCACCCTGGGAACTCGCGGGGTCCAGGTGCGCCTCTTCGCCCGCAGCCTCCGCCTGGTCCTGCGCTCGCGGCACCAGCGCGGATCCCTGTCCAGCTTCCAGGCCTTCGTCATCGGCCTGGGCGGGCGCGTGGGCACCGGCAATATCGCCGGCGTCGCCCTGGCGGTCACCCTGGGTGGGCCCGGCGCCCTGTTCTGGATGTGGGTGGTGGCCCTGCTCGGCATGGCCACATCCTTCGCCGAGTCCACGCTTGCCCAGGTCTTCAAGGTCCGCAACGCCGACGGCATCTTCCGGGGCGGGCCCGCCTACTACATGCAGCGGGGCCTGGCCCTCGCCGGGCGCGGCGGGATCGGCCGGGCGATGGGCATCGTCTTCGCGCTTATGCTCATCTTCTCCTACGGGCTCATCTTCCCGATGGTCCAGTCCAACACCATCGCGGCCACCCTCGAATCCTCCCACCACGTGTCCACCACGGCCACCGCGATCGTTCTGATGGCCGTGACCGCCCCGATCCTCCTGGCCGGGATGCGCTTCGTGGCGAGGGTGACTGAGTGGCTGGTGCCCCTCATGGCCCTGGCATACATCGCCGTGGTCGCCGTCGTCATCATCGTCTCGCTGCCCAGCGTCCCCGGGGTCTTCGGGGACATCATCGCCGGCGCTTTCAGTCTGCGGCCGGGCCTGGCGGGCGTGGGCGGGGGCCTGTTCGCCACCTTCCTCAACGGCACCAAGCGCGGCCTGTTCTCCAACGAGGCGGGCCAGGGCTCCTCGCCCAACGGCGCGGCCACCGCCGACGTCGCCCACCCCGTGGTCCAGGGACTCATCCAGTCCCTCGGCGTCTTCATCGACACGATCGTCATCTGCACCGCCACCGGCCTGACCGTGCTGCTGGCCTCGCCCTCGATCTACACCCCGGGGGTCGCCCCCGAGTGGGCCGAGACCACGCTCGTCCAGCACGCCTTGGCCGACGCCCTGCCCGGCGGGTGGGTCCTGTGGTTCATGACCTTCGTCGTGGCGACCTTCGCCTACTCCTCGGTGCTGGGCTACTCGAACTTCGCGGAGATCAACCTCAGTTATCTCGGCGGCGGGCCCCGCGCCGGCGTGGCGCTGCGCCTGGCGATGACGGCGGCCACGGGATTGGGCGCGGTCGTCGCCCTCGACCTGGCCTGGGTGATGGCCGACGTCGCCCTCGCCCTTATGACCATCCTCAACCTCGTGGCCGTGCTCTGGCTGAGCCGCTGGGTCTTCGCCGTTCTGCGCGACTACGACCGCCAGCGATCCGACGGCGTCGCCGAGCCGGCCTTCGTCGCTGAGCGCGCCGGCCTGCCCGCGGCCCTCGACGGCGACATCTGGACGGCGGACAAGGCCGCCGCGCGCGTGGCCAGCCTCGACGAGGAGGCCTGAGCGGCCCGGGATCCTCGCCCACGGGCCCACGGGCCCACGGGGCCCACGGGGCCCACGGGGCCCACGGGGCGCCCTGTGGGCGATCTCGCACCACGCCGCGGCCGGTCGGAGGCGCTCGCGGTGGCGGCCTCTTGGCGGCATCTGGCACAATCCCCTGTGCACTCGAGCGCGCGAGGCCCCTCTCCCTCGCGCCCTCGCGTCTCGGCTCCCGCCGGAAACCGTTGCTTGACCCCACCGGGGATCGGCGCGGGCCAAACCATCCAGAACCAGGAGTTCAACCAAGTGGCAGTCAAGATTCGCCTCAAGCGCATGGGCAAGAAGTTCGCCCCCTTCTACCGGGTCGTCGTCCTCGACTCCCGCAAGAAGCGCGACGGCCGTGTCATCGAGGAGGTCGGCCTCTACGACCCGATGCAGGAGCCCTCGCTCATCCGCATCGACTCCGAGCGGGTCCAGTACTGGCTCGGCGTGGGCGCCCAGCCCTCCGACACTGTCTTCAACCTGCTCAAGATCACGGGCGACTACCAGAAGTTCAAGGGCCTGCCCGGCGCCGAGGGCCGTCTGAAGGTCAAGGACGCCGAGGCCGCCGCGGCCGCCAAGGAGGCCGCTGTCAAGGCCGTCTCCGACGACGCCGAGAAGCGCAAGGCCGCAGCCGCCAAGGCGAAGGCCGACGCTGAGAAGGAGGCGGCCGACGCCGCGGCCGCCGAGGCCAAGGCCGCGGAGGGCTCCTCCGAGGAGCCCGCTCCCGAGGCCCCCGCCGAGGAGGCCTGACATGCTCGCTGACGCGCTCGAGCACCTCGTCCGCGGGATCGTCGACAATCCCGACGACGTCACCGTCACCCCCCGGTCGCTGCGCCGCGGCGACCTCCTCGAGGTGCGCGTGAACCCCGAGGACCTCGGCCGCGTCATCGGCCGCTCGGGCCGCACGGCCCGGGCCCTGCGCACGGTCGTGGGCGCGCTGGCGGACTCGCCGGTGCGCGTCGACGTCGTCGACACCGACCGCCGCTGAGCGCGGCCCGGCCGCGAGGCCCCCGCGCTTCCCACGCCGTTGCCCGGCCCTCCAAGGAATGGAGGGCCGGGCAACGGCGTTGTGCCTCTCACCGGCCTCATCCGGGCCGTGGCGCGCAGTTCGACGAAGGAGACAGACTCATGCGCATAGGAGACTCGGACCTCGACGTCGCCAGGATCGGATTCGGCGGGAACGTCCTGGGATGGACCGCCGACGAGGCCACCAGCCACGCCCTGCTCGACGCCTACGCGGAGGCCGGGGGCAACTTCATCGACACCGCTGACGGCTACTCCCACTGGGCCAGTGGCAACCGCGGTGGGGAGTCGGAGGCCGTCATCGGCTCCTGGTTGCGCGCGCGGGGCCACCACGACGATCTCGTCATCGCCACGAAGGTCTCCACCAAGCCCGACCGGAAGGGCTTGGCCCCCAACAACGTGCGCCTCGCCGTCGACGAGTCCCTGGAGCGCCTGGGAGTCGAGGCCATCGACCTCTACTACGCCCACTTCGACGATCCCGGCGTGCCCCTGGCTGAGACCGTCGCCGTGTTCGAGGAGATCCGCGCGGCTGGCAAGATCCGCCACGTCGGCCTGTCCAACTACGCCCCTGAGCGCATCGAGGAGTGGATGGCGCTCGCCGCCGAGCAGGGCGCCGCCGCCCCTGTCGCCCTCCAGCCCCACTACAACCTCGTGCGCCGAGGCGACGTCGAGGGCCCCGGCGGCCGCGGCGAGGTGGCCGCCCGGCACGGCCTTAGCCTCGTGCCCTACTTCTCCCTGGCCGCGGGCTTCCTCGCTGGCAAGTACCGGCGCGACGAGGCCCCCACCGGCGATCGCGCCGGAATGGTCGCCGACTACCTGCGCCCCGAGTGCTTCGACGTGGTTGACGCCGTGGTCGAGATCGCCGCCGCCCACGGCGTGGAGCCGGCCTCGGTGGCCCTCGCCTGGCTGCGCGACCGCCCCGGCGTCGTCGCGCCCCTAGCCTCCGCCCGCTCCCTCGCCCAGCTCCCGGCCATCACCGCCGCGCTCGACCTCGCCCTGGCCCCCGAGGAGGCCGATCGCCTCACGCGCCTGTCCGACGCGATCGCCTGAGGGCCCGCGCCGATGCGGCCCGCGGGCGGGGCCGCATCAGCGCGGCGCCGTCCGGGCACCGCCTGGTGCCCCGCACGTGAGCAGGAGGGGACCCGTCAGGACCGGCGCCGGGGATGCCCCAGCGCGGGGAGTGACCTTCACCCCTCCTCGCGCTGGCGCGGGGGCCCAGCCGGGCGGCGCGGTAGGTTGGTGGCCGACACGGCGGATCGATCGCGCCGCCGACCCACGCCCACCCAGGAGACCAGGTGCAGCTCACTGTCGCCATCATCGGCCCCGCCCACGCCCTCAAGGGCGAGGTCCGCCTGGAGATCCGCTCCGACGACCCGCGGGGCCGTCTCGCCTCCGGCGCCGTCCTGGCCACCCAGGACCGCTCCGGGAAACCGGCTGCCGACCTCACCGTGGAGCGCCTGCGCTTCGACGGCACCCGTTGGTTCGCGGTCTTCGCCGAGGCCCCCGACCGCAGCACCGCGGAGGCCCTGCGGGGCCACCGCCTCCTCATCGACACCGACGCCGAGCCCGAGGATGAGGACGACGACGCCTGGTACCGCCACCAGCTCGTGGGCCTGGCCGCCCGCCACATCGATGGTACTGGGCTCGGCGCTGTCACTGATCTCGAGCCCGGCGTCGCCCAGGACCGCCTCATCATCACCACGCCCAGTGGGCAGCGCGTCGCGGTCCCCTTCGTCGAGGCGCTCGTGCCCGAGGTCGACCCCGAGGCCGGGCTGGTCATCATCGACCCGCCCGGAGGCCTCTTCCCGGGCATAGGCGCCGCGGAGGTCAGTGAGGAGACCGCCGGGGCATCGGGTCCCCGCGGTGCTCGCGGCGCCCGCAGTGCCGGGCAGGCGGCCGACGGCGGTGATCATGACTGACACGGGCGGAGCCTCCACGCGGTCCCGGCGGATGCGCATCGACGTCGTCAGCATCTTCCCGGCCTTCCTCGACGTCTTGGACCTGTCCCTCATCGGGCGCGCCCGGGAGGACGGCCTCATTGACCTGCGTGTCCACGACCTGCGCGACTGGGCGCACGACCGCCACCGCACCGTGGACGACACCCCGCTCGGCGGTGGCGCCGGCATGGTCATGAGGCCCGACGTGTGGGGGGAGGCCCTCGACGCCGTCCTGGCTGACGGCGCTGAGGTGCCGGGGGGCCCTGAGACTCCGGGCGGGGCGCTCGGGGCGGGCCGCGCCGTCCTCCTCATCCCCACCCCCGCCGGGGAGGTCTTCACCCAGCGCACCGCCGAGGACCTCGCCGGGGCCGACCGCCTCATCGTGGCCTGCGGGCGCTACGAGGGCATCGACTCGCGCGTGCCCCGCCACTACGCGGCGCGCGGCATCGAGGTGCGCGAGCTGTCCATCGGCGACTACGTCCTCAACGGGGGAGAGGCGGCCGCCATCGTCATGATCGAGGCCATCGCCAGGCTCCTGCCGGGCGTCCTCGGCAACCCCGCCTCCGTCGTCGAGGAGTCCCACAGCGCCCTCGGCCTGCTCGAGCATGAGGCGCTCACCCGCCCCGTCGCCTGGCGGGGGCTCGACGCTCCCGAGGTGCTGCTCTCCGGGGACCATGCCCGCATCGCCCGCGCGCGTCGCGACGAGGCCATCGCCCGCACCGCCGCCCGCCGCCCGGACATGATCCGCGCCCTGGATCCCACCACCCTCGACTCCCAGGACCGCGCCGCCCTCGCCCGCCACGGCTGGGTGGTGCCCGCCGGGTCCCTCGGCCCCGCGCCCATGCGCCTGCGCCCCGCCGAGCCCGACGATGCCCGGGCCCTCGCCGCCCTAGCCGCGCGGACCTTCCCGGACGCCTGCCCGCCCTTCCTCGCCCCCGAGGAGATCGCCGCGCATGTCGCCCGCGCCCTGACTCCCGAGCGCTTCGCCCAGTGGATCGCCGACGAGCGCGCCGGCGTCGCCGTCGCGGAGCTGCCCGAGGGCTCGCCGGCCGGCTCCGATGCCGAGCCGATCGCCCCCGGCGAACTCGTCGGCTACGCGGTCTTCCTCCTGGAGACCCGCGACGCCGACGGCGCCCTTCCCGAGGGCCTCGACGCCCGCCCGCCCAGCATCGCCGCGCCCGACGCGGCCAGCGGCAGGGCCGTGGCCGAGCTGTCCAAGGTCTACGCCGACTCCCGGCTGCGCGCCTCCGGCCTGGCCCCAGTGCTCATCTCCCACGCCCTCGCCAGCGCGGCCCGCGCCGGCGCCACCGAGATCTGGCTGGGAACCCACGAGGGCAACCGGCGCGCGCGGAAGGCGTACAAGCGCGCCGGTTTCTCAGCGCGCGGAACGCGCGTCTACGAGGTGGGCGGAACCGCGTGCCGCGACGTCGTCATGTCCCTGACCCTCGCCCCCGCTGGCGAGCCCAGCCCCAGGAAGGAGCCGCGCGCATGAGCGACGCGTTGACCAGAGCCGAGGACGCCCCAGCCGGCCCGGACGCCGAGACCGAGCCCGCCGGTGCCGCCGAGGGGGCCGACGGCGCCGACGCCGTTGACGGAGCCGACGGCGCCGGGCGGAGCCGAGCCGACCGCTGGCGCGGCCGGCTCATCGTCGTCGCCTTCCTCATCGTCGGCATCATCGGCGCCGCCCTGTTCAAGTCCTACATCGCCCAGTCCTTCATCATCCCGTCCGGATCCATGGAGAACACCCTCAAGAATGGGGACAGGGTGGTGGTGACCAGGTACGACGCCACCAACATCCACCGCGGCGACATCGTCGTCTTCGCCGACCCCGGTGACTGGCTCAACGATCCCCAGCCCACCGGTCTCGCGGGCCTCGCCCGGGACGCCCTCATCGCCGCGCGCCTCCTGCCCGACCGCACCGGCGACCACCTCATCAAGCGAGTCATCGGGATGCCGGGGGACCATGTCGTCGCCGACGGCGTCGGCCCCATCACCGTCAACGGGATCCCGGTCAGCGAGCCCTACATCAAACCCGGCCGAGCCCCCTCCGAGCTCGCCTTCGACGTCGTCGTCCCGCCGGGGAAGATCTGGGTCATGGGAGACAACCGCTCCAACTCCGAGGACTCGCGCCACCACCAGGATGATGCCAACGGGGGCTTCGTGCCGCTCGACGACGTCGTCGGCGTCGCCAAGAGCGTGGTCTGGCCGGTCTCCCGCTGGGGAGGCCTGAGCGACGGCCGGGAGGCGTTCTCCAGCGTTCCCCCCGCCTCCTGACGCCGCGGGCCCCGCGTGAGGTCGCGCACTTGGGCATGGGCGTCATCGCCGCGGCCCGTGGCCCTGTGGCAGACTGGACCCGCCCACGGGACTCGGGGTGCCTCCGCCACTGGGGAGGTCCCAGCATCGCAGGACCCGCCGGGCACACGCTCCGGGGCGGCCCCATCCATCATGGGATGGTGCGGCTCCGACTGACCAAGCGCTCACGACCAGTGGCGCGTGCGCAGGAGAGAACAATGAACCTGATCGACGAGATCAACGCCAAGTCGCTGCGCGACGACATCCCCAGCTTCCGCCCCGGCGACACCGTCAAGGTGCACGTCAAGGTCGTTGAGGGCAATCGCTCCCGCGTCCAGGTCTTCCAGGGCGTCGTGATCGCCCGTCACGGCGGCGGCATCGGCGAGACCTTCACGGTCCGCAAGATCTCCTTCGGAGTCGGCGTTGAGCGCACCTTCCCGGTGCACACCCCCTCGATCGACAAGATCGAGGTCGTCACCCGCGGTGACGTGCGCCGCGCCAAGCTGTACTACCTGCGCAACCTGCGCGGGAAGGCCGCCAAGATCAAGGAGCGCCGGGAGGCCTGATCCCGCTTCTCCCTCAAGCGCCCGGGGCCCCGAGCCCCGGGCGCTGACTCCATCCGGCGCATGGCGCCGCCCCGTCAACGCCAGCCACCACGATCATCGAGAGGAGGCCCTGTGACCGACCAGCGCCAGCCGATCATCGTCCTGGGCGCCTCCCGGGATGATCCCGCGGACGAGGAGCCCCGCCAGGACGGCGAGGACTCCCCCCGCCCCCTCCCGCCCGCCTTCCCTCCCCGCCAGCCGGTCGCCAACGCCACCGGCACGCGCCTGGCCGACTCGGCCCCCGCGCCCTCGGCCCCCAGCCCCTGGCGGCGCCTGCTCTCGAGCCTCATCGTCGTCGCCGTCGTCCTGACCGGCTCGGCGCTCATCAAGTCCTTCGTCGTCCAGACCTTCGAGATCCCCTCGGCGTCCATGGAGCCCACCCTCGTCAACGGGGACCGGGTGGCCGTCACCATGTACGACTCCAAGGACGTGCGCCGCGGGGACATCATCGTCTTCCGCGACCCCGACTCCTGGCTCAACACCACCGACCCCACGGGCCTCAAGGGCGCGATGCGCGGCCTCTTCATCGCGATCGGCCTCCTGCCCGAGGGCTCCGGGCACCATCTCATCAAACGCGTCATCGGGATGCCGGGGGACCACGTCGTTGCCGACGGCCAGGGCGGCCTGACCGTCAACGGCGTCCAGATCCACGAGCCCTACCTCCGCCCGGGGACCTCGCCGTCCACCACGCCCTTCGACGTCGTCGTGCCCGAGGGCTGCGTGTGGGTCATGGGGGACAACCGCTCCAACTCCGCCGACTCCAGATTCCACACCTCCGACGCCCATGGAGGCGCCGTGCCCCTGACCGACGTCGTGGGCGTGGCCAAGAGGATCGTGTGGCCCTTCGCCCACTGGGGCACGCTGGCCGGTGGCCGCGAGGCCTTCAAGGACGTCCCCGCCGCCGATCCGGCCGCCGCGCCCGTCCGGGAGGACGCGCCCGCGGGCATGGCCCGCGCGGCCTGACCCATGCCGCGCACTCGACCCGACCGCGCCCTGGAGGCCTCGCTCCTGAGGGACCATGAACTCGTTGGCGGCCTCGACGAGGTCGGCAGGGGCGCGTTGGCCGGCCCCGTCACCGTCGGCCTCGCGGTGGTCTCCCGGAGCACCGCTGACGCCTTCCCCGAGGGCCTGGCCGACTCCAAGATGCTCAGCGCCTCCCGGCGCGAGTCCCTGACAGCCCCCTGCGCCGCATGGCTCACCGACCACGCCATCGCCCACGCCTCACCGGCTGAGATCGACGCCCTCGGCATCGCCGCCGCCCTGCGCCTGGCCGGGCGGCGAGCCCTGGCCCGGGTCCGCGAGCGCGGCCACCTGCCCGGCGTCATCATCCTTGACGGCACCGCGAACTGGCTGGTCCCTCCCGCCGAGGACCTCCTGTCCGCCCTCGACCAGCCGGATCAGATCGTGCTCCGGAGCGACTACGGCTCCGCCATCCCCGACGAGGACATCCCCGGCGTGGTCATGCGCGTCAAGGCCGACGCGGGCTGCGCCGTGGTCGCAGCCGCCTCCGTGCTTGCCAAGGTCGAGCGCGACGCGATCATGTCCGCCCTGCCCGACCCCGGCTACGGCTGGGCCTCCAACAAGGGCTACGGCTCGGCCGCGCACCAGGCGGGCCTGGCCGAGCTGGGCGCCAGCGAGCAGCATCGGCGCAGTTGGCGCCTGCCCGGGCTGGGCTGAGGACCGCGCGCCCGCCGTGGTGGGCGGGGGCTCAGGGGGGCGCGGGTGGGCGACGCAACCCGCCTTCCGCTCGCGCCGGGGTGGCGGCGGCGGGCATGATGGCCCGGTGAGTGCAGAGGACCTTGAGGCATACGAGAACGATCTGGAGCTCGATCTGTACCGGGAGTACCGGGACGTCGTGGGGCTGTTCGACTACGTCGTCGAGACGGAGCGCCGCTTCTACCTGGCCAACTCCGTGGACGTGCAGGTGCGCACCAACGGCGGCGAGGTGTTCTTCGAGCTGAGCCTGGAGGACGCGTGGGTGTGGGACATCTACCGCTCCTCCCGCTTCGTGAAGTCCGTGCGCGTGGTCACTTTCAAGGATGTCAACGTCGAGGAGCTGTCCAAGCCGGAGATGGAGATCCCCTCCTGAGCGCCTGACCCATCGCGGCGGCGGTTGCCCGGACCGGCGGGGGTTCGGCGCGCCTGAGGCCCGCGCGGCGCCGTCGCGCCGCCATCGCGGCGCCATGCGCCGGGAACCACCGGGGCCGCCGCGCGCGGGTCCCGCCCCCTCCTGGGGACGGCGGGCGCGAGCCAGTCCGACGAAGGGGCACCGTGGTCACGGAGGTGACCACCATGACCCCGACGAACCCGCCCATCCCCGCTCCACCGGCAGCGCGCCTCAGCCCACCGATCCCGCCCAACGCGCGGGAGGCGCCGCCCGCCGCGCCCCCGAGCCCCGCGGAGAGGCGGCGCCTGACCGGCCAGCGGGGCGAGGGTATCGCCGCCGACTACCTGCGCGACTCCGGCTGGCGGATCCTCGATCGCAACTGGCGCGCGCCCGCCGGGTCCGGGCTTCGCGGCGAGCTCGACATCATCGCCGAGGATCCCGCCGGAGCTCTGGTCATCGTCGAGGTCAAGACCCGATCCAGTCTGCGCGCCGGGCCGCCCGCCGCCGCTGTCACCCCTCCCAAGGAGGCGCGCTTGCGGCGCCTGGCTATCGCCTGGGCCGGCCGGCGGGGAGCCCCGCCGCACCGCCTCCGCCTGGACGTGGTCTCCGTGATCCTGCGCGAGGGTGCCCCCGCGCTCCTGCGCCACCACAGGGCGGTGTGCGGATCATGAGCATCGCGCGCGCCCTGGCCGTCACCCTCACCGGGCTACGGGGGCACCTCGTCGACGTCGAGGCCCACGCCGCCCCAGGCCTGCCGGGCTTCATGCTCGTGGGCCTGCCCGACGCCGCGATCCGGGAGTCCCGGGAGCGCGTGCGCGCCGCCCTCACCGTCTGCGGCACGACCTGGGGCGAGCAGCGCCTGACCGTCAACCTCTCCCCGGCGGACCTGCCCAAGACCGGCACCGGCTTCGACCTGGCCCTGGCCCTGGCCGTGCTCGGCGCGCGCGGGGCCCTGCCGCCCCGCGCCCTGGCCACCATGGCCCGGGTCGCCTACATCGGGGAGCTCGGTCTGGACGGCGCCGTGCATCCTGTGCGCGGCGTGCTCCCCGCGGTCCTGTCGGCTGTCGAGGCCGGCGTGAGCCGCGTAGTGGTCCCCGCCGCCTGCGCGTCGGAGGCCCGCTTGGTGCCGGGAGCGAGCATCCAGGCGGTCCACCACCTTGGCGAGCTCGTCCAGGGCTACGGCGGGCGCCTGCCGCGCGCCGCCGTCGAGATCATGCGCGGCGCCCAGGAGCGCCCGCCGTCCGTCATCGCCGCCCCCGCGGGCGGCCGCGCGGGCCCCGGCCACCGGGCCGACCTCGCCGACGTCGTCGGGCAGGCCCAGGCCCGCCATGCGCTCGAGGTCGCGGCCGCCGGCGGGCACCACCTGCTCATGGTCGGGCCGCCCGGGGCGGGCAAGACCATGCTCGCCGAGCGCCTGCCCTCGATCCTGCCTCCCCTGGCCGAGAGCGACGCCGTCACAGTCACCTCCCTGCACTCCCTGGCGGGCCTGCTCAACGCTGACTCCGGCCTGCTGGCCGAGCCGCCCATGCGCTGCCCGCACCACACCGCCACGCGCGCCGCCATCATCGGCGGGGGCTCCGGCCTGCCCCGCCCGGGGGACGTGTCCCTGGCGCACCGGGGCGTCCTCTTCCTCGACGAGGCGCCGGAGTTCCCTGCCAGCGTCCTGGACTGCCTGCGTCAGCCACTGGAGGCCGGGGAGGTGAGCATCGACCGCGTCGGCGGGCGGGCCGACTACCCCGCGGCGTTCCAACTCGTGCTCGCCGCCAACCCCTGCCCCTGCGGGCGCGCCAGCGGCAAGGGCCTGGAGTGCGCCTGCACCTCCCTCCAGCGGCGCCGCTACTTCTCCCGCCTGTCCGGGCCGCTCCTGGACAGGGTGGACATCCAGGTGGAGGTCGACGCGGTCAGCGCCGCCGACCTCGCCTCGGGCGCGCCCGGGGAGTCGAGCGCCGCGGTGGCCGCCAGGGTGCTCGCCGCACGCGAGCGGGCCGCGGCGCGACTGGCGGGAACCCCCTGGCGCCTGAGCTCCCAGGTTCCGGGCTCCTACCTGCGCAGTGAGGAGGGAGGGGCCGATCCGGCCCTCATGCGCCCGCTCATGGAGGCCCTCGACCGGGGCGACCTCACTCTTCGCGGCGTCGACCGCGTTCTCCGCCTGGCCTGGACTCTCGCCGATCTCGCTGAGCGCGACCGCCCCACCCCGCCCGACCTCGGGGCCGCCCTGGCCCTGCGCACACGAGGAGCCCGCCCATGAGCGCCCGCGACACCACCGCTGCTGCCGCCCCCGACGCCGCCTCCCACCGCGCCACGCCGATCGATGGGGCCGCGCCACGCGGCGGCGCGCCGGTTCCCGGGCCTCGGCAGGCGCGACCGGTCGAGCCGACCGATGAGTCGGATTCCCTGGCCCGCGCCACCTGGTCGCGGCTCGCCGAGCCGGCCGACCACGCCGCGGCCCTCCTCGTGGCCGGCCTCGGCGCGCCCGAGGCCCTGGCCTGGGTGCGCCACATGGCCGAGCGCGACTCGGGGAGCCCTGAGCCCCCGCCGCTACCGGAGTCCCTCCTGGTGAGCGCCACGCCCCGCCGATGGGAGGTCGCGGTGGGGCGATGGGCGCCCCGGCTCGCGGGCCTGGACATCCGCCGTGAGCTCGATGTCCTGGAGCGCTTGGGCGGCTCGCTCGTGGTCCCCGGCGATCCCTGGTGGCCACCGGGCCTGGATGACCTCGAGCATCCCCCCTTCTGCCTCTGGCTGCGCGGGGACCCCGCCCTGCTCGTGGGCCGCCAGGAGGCGGGCGCCGGGCAAGGCTGGCCGGGGCTGCCGGCGCGGGAGGACCGCATGGCCGCGGGGCGCGGGGCCGGTCGCGCCCTCGCGCTCGTCGGCGCCCGGGACTCCACCGCCTACGGTGAGCGCATGGCCATCGACCTGGCGCGGGGGCTCACCGAGCGCAGCGCGCTCATCGTCTCCGGCGGCGCCTTCGGCATCGACGCCGCCGCGCACCGGGGGGCGCTCACCGCGGGGCCCACGCTGTCGGTGTCGGCCGGGGGAGTGGACCGCCTCTACCCGGCCGGCAACGCGGCCTTGCTCCAGGCGGTGGTGGACCATGGGGCCCTCGTGGCCGAGGTGCCGCCCGGCAGCCAGCCCGCTCGGCACCGCTTCCTGACCCGCAACAGGATCATCGCCGCGATGACGGGCGCCACCGTCGTCGTGGAGGCGGCCTGGCGCTCGGGCGCGCTGTCCACCGCCCACCACGCCATGGAGATCGGGCGCCCCGTGGGGGCCGTTCCCGGGCCGGTGACCTCCATGGCCTCAGGAGGCTGCCACCGCCTCCTGCGCCAGGGGGCGACCTGTGTCACCGACGTCGAGGAGGCCCTCGAGCTGCTCCTCCCCTTGGGAGCCGCGGACGCCGATGCCCCCAAGGAGGCGCTCTCCGCGGCGCGCCGGCCCGGCCTGCTCGACGGGCTCGACGCCATCTCCGCCGCCGTCGTCGACGCCCTGCCCGCGCGCGCGGCGGCCAGCATCGAATCCGTCGCCCGGGCCGCCGGGCTGTCCGAGCGGGAGACCCTGGCCGCCCTGGGCGCGCTCGAGCTGGCCGGCCGCGCCCAGAGAGATGGCGCCCGCTGGCGACGGCCCGCCCGGAGCCGCTGAGCGCCAGCGGTCCGGGCCCGGTCCTCTACCCTGGGCGCATGAGCGGCGACCACGGCCCCGGGGCGGGGAAGGACCTGCCCTCCTCGCGAGGGGAGCTCCTGGACGCCTGGTTCCGGCATCTGAGCCTGCAGCGAGGCCTGTCGGAGCACACGGTGCGCGCCTACGTGGGCGACCTGGAGGACCTGCTCGACTTCCTCGGGGCGGGCGCGGGGGAGGCCGAGCCGATCGGGCCCGCCCTGGCCAGCCTCGACCTGGCCGACCTGCGCGCCTGGCTCGCCGGCATGTCCGGCGCCGGGCGCTCGCGGGCCACCATGGCCCGGCGCAGCGCCGCGATCCGCGCCTTCTCCACCTGGGCCCAGCGCTCGGGCCTCCTCCGCTCCGACGTCGCCGCGCGCCTGCGCTCCCCGCGAGTGGACAACCGCCTTCCCACCGTCCTGACCACAGGGCAGGCCGCCGCGCTCCTGTCCGCGGCATCCGAGCGCGCCAGCCAGGCCCCACCCTCCGAGCGCCCCCTGGCCACGCGTGACCTCGCCCTCCTGGAGATCCTCTACGCCACCGGCATGAGGGTCTCCGAGCTTGCCGGACTGGACCTCGGGGACGTCGATGACGCCAGGCGCACCATCCGCGTCCTGGGCAAGGGGGGCAAGGAGCGTACCGTCCCTTACGGCGCCCCGGCTGCCCGAGCCCTGGGGCGATGGCTCGATCAGCGCCCCGCCCTCGTCTGCCCCCGCACCGGCGCCGCTCTGTTCCTCGGCGCCAGGGGCGGGCGCGTGGATGCCCGCGCCATCCGCGAGGTGGTCCACCGTGCCGCCGCGGCCGCCGGGGTCCCGGACCTGGGCCCGCACGGGCTGCGGCACTCTGCCGCGACGCATGTCCTTAGCGGGGGCGCGGATCTGCGCAGCGTTCAGGAGCTTCTGGGCCACTCATCCCTGGCCACCACCCAGCGCTACACGCATGTCAGCGCTGAGCGCCTGCGCGCCGTCTACGAGCAGGCCTTCCCCCGGGCCTGAGGGCGCGCCCGGGGCGGCGCCCATCGACAGGTGCGTGCCGCCCTGAGTGGTGCTATTTCCGCCGAGTGGGGCGTCCTGCCCGCACCGGTGGGTGCGGATGGCACCGGTGGGTGCGGATGGCATCGGTCAGCGCGGATGGCACCGGTGGGCGCGGCGGGCTTGAGGCGGATGACAGGCGGGCGCAGGAGGCGCAAGGGGTTGATGTAGGACTTCCTGGCGGTCCTGGCGCCCCAGTGGAGAGCATCGACGCCGTCGGAGCGGTGACCGGGCAGCAGGGTCCCGATCACCTGGCCGGCGCCCACCGCGTCGCCCGCGGCCACGCTCGGCGCCACCGGCTCATAGGTGGTGCGGATCCCGTCCGCATGATCGATCGAGATCACGGGGCGCCCCGCCACCATCCCCGCGAAGGCCACCTCGCCCGCGCCCGCCGCGCGCACGGGGCTGCCCGCGGCCACCGCCAGGTCGACGCCGCGGTGCCCCGCGCCCCACACGACGGCGGGAGGATCGAAGCCCTCGACCACCGCCACTGGCCCACCCGTGGGCCACACGTAGCGCGCGCGCCGATGCGCGTCCTTGGCGCGCTCCAACGGCGCGCTCACGGGGAGGACCGCGCCGCGCGCCGCCACTTCGGCGCCGGGCCCCGCGGGTGGGGCGCCGACGGCGGGGAGGGGGATGAGCGCTGCGAGGGCCACAGCGGCGAGCGACGTGACCAGCAGGCGCAGCGCGCGGTGCGGCCCTGGGGAGGCGCGGGGGAGCGGGGAGGGGGCGGCGGGCCAGGCCGGCGGTGAGGCGGGTGGCGAGATCGGCATGGCCCCATGCTCAGGCTCCTCAGCGCGCCCCGGCGTCGCGCGCTCACAGGAGCGCCGGGAGCCGGAGCGCCTCCATGCCTGTGGTTCCCGGGCGAGGGCGGGCCCCGTGACGAGAACGACACCCGGGCAGTGGCATCATTGCCCGGCACGATGCGGAAAGGTCGATGTCACTGTGATAACCTCACGGGCGCGGTTCGCTGTGATGCGCGCTGGTCGGGCTCCCTCGGGAACACCGGTCCGGCGCGGGCCCGGATCCTCATGGCCCCGGGGAGCAGCGACCGACTTCGCGTGCCCGCACCCAGCGCCCCCGGGCTCTGGGAACGTCCTTTCGGACGCCGCGGTCGCGGTCCCGCACGGCCCTCCCGAATCACCGGGGGCGCAGGCGGGTGGCCGCGCGTCGCGGGCACCAGGCCCTATCCGCCCGCTCCAGGGCGGACCCGGCGCGTCCGGGCACAGGGGATCAACTCAAAGAACCCATGGGACGCCGTCGCTGATCGGCGGCGCCCCCTGACACATGGCGGACCGGGCAACCTCCCGGCCGCGCGAAAGGACGAGTCATGGCAGTCGTGACCATGCGCCAGCTCCTCGAGTCCGGTGTCCACTTCGGGCACCAGACCCGCCGGTGGAACCCCAAGATGAAGCGCTTCATCCTCACCGAGCGCAACGGCATCTACGTCATCGACCTCACGAAGTCCGTCGACGGCATCAACACCGCCTACGACTTCGTCAAGGAGACCGTCGCCCGCGGCGGCAACATCCTCTTCGTCGGCACCAAGAAGCAGGCACAGGCCGCCGTGGCCGAGCAGGCCCAGCGCGTCGGCATGCCCTACGTCAACCAGCGCTGGCTGGGCGGCATGCTCACCAACTTCTCCACCGTGCGCGCCCGCCTGGACCGCATGAAGGAGCTCGAGCAGATCGACTTCGACGACGTGGCCGGCTCCGGCCGCACGAAGAAGGAGCTGCTCATGATGCGCCGTGAGAAGGACAAGCTTATCCGCACCCTCGGCGGTATCCGCGACATGTCCAAGCTCCCCGCCGCCGTGTGGGTCGTGGACACGAAGAAGGAGCACCTGGCCATCTCCGAGGCCTCCAAGCTCAACATCCCGGTTATCGCGATCCTCGACACCAACTGCGACCCCGACGAGGTCACCTACGGCATCCCGGGCAATGACGATGCCATCCGCTCCGTCAGCCTGCTCACCCGCGTCGTCGCCGACGCCGCCGCCGAGGGCCTCCTCGCCCGCTCCGCCGGCCGCGCCCGCACCGGCTCCGAGGCCGAGGTCGGCACCCCCGAGGCTGAGCCGCTGCCCGAGTGGGAGGCCGAGCTCCTCGCCGGCGCTGAGGCCGCCACGGCCGAGCAGCCCGCTGAGGCTCCCGCCGCCGCCCCGGCCGAGGCCGCCGACCAGGCCCCGGCCGAGCGCGCCTGAGCGCCCCTGACGACATTCCCCACGCTTCAACACCAGGAGAATCCATGGCGAACTACACCACCGCTGACATCAAGGCGCTCCGCGAGAAGACCGGCGCCGGCATGCTCGATGTCAAGAAGGCCCTCGACGAGGCCAACGGCGACGTCGAGAAGGCCATCGAGATCATTCGCGTCAAGGGCCTCAAGGGCATCGCCAAGCGCGAGGGCCGCGCCGCCTCGGCCGGCCTCATCGCCGCCAAGGTCGTTGACGACGCCGACGGCCAGACCGGCGTGCTCGTCGAGATCAATGCCGAGACCGACTTCGTGGCCAAGAACGAGAAGTTCCTCGGCTACGCCGACAAGGTCCTCTCCGCCGCCCTGGCCTCCGGCGCCGAGTCCGCCGAGGCCCTGGCCGAGGTCGAGGTCGACGGCTCCACCGTCAAGGACCTCACCGACTCCATGCAGGCCGTCATCGGCGAGAAGATCGTCGTGCGCCGCGTCGGCCGCCTGAGCGCCCCCAAGGTGGAGCTCTACCTGCACCGCACCAACCCCGACCTGCCCGCCCAGGTGGGCGTGCTCGTCGGCACCGACGCCAAGGCCGCCGAGGCGGCTCACGACGTCGCGATGCACACTGCCGCCTACTCCCCGGCCTACCTCACCCGTGAGGACGTCCCCGCCGACGTCGTGGCCAAGGAGCGTTCCATCGCCGAGGAGACCACCCGCGCCGAGGGCAAGCCCGAGCAGGCCATCGCCAAGATCGTCGAGGGCCGCCTGGGCGGCTTCTTCAAGGAGAACTGCCTCGTTGAGCAGGCCTTCGCCAAGGACCCCAAGACCACGGTCGGCAAGGTCGTCGAGGCCACCGGCGGCGAGCTCGTCGGCTTCGTCCGCTTCCGCGTCGGCGCCTGATCGCTAAAGCCCGCTGACCAGCGGTCAGCAAGAGCACGGCCCCCGGTCCCTCGTGGACCGGGGGCCGTGGCGCGCGCGGCGCAGTGCCGCACAGTGCGGCGCAGTGCCGCGCAGCGCGGCGCAGTGCCGCGCAGCGCGACGTGGCGACGGGGGAACTGAGGAGCGGGCGGCCTCAGCCCTGGCGCTGGGCTCCGGGATCGGACGGCGAACCGTCCGACCCCTTGCCGGAGTCGCCGGGGGAGGCTCCCCACCACAGGGCCATGAGCACCGCCACGACGACGAGGGCGATGCCCGCCCACAGGTTCGCGTTGACGCCGCCCGTCTTGGCCATCTCGTCCTCCCCGTTGAGGAATCCCGAGCAGACAAGCAGGAAGAGGCCGAAGATGCCGAGGACCGCGGCGATGACCGTGCGGATATCGGCCAGGATCTTTGACAGCAATGACATGTCCGTGGCTCCTCAGTGGAAGATCGAGTTGAGCAGGATGACGAGCGCGCCCGCGCAGACCGCCAGCGGGACCGGCTTGCGGAACCAGGGCAGCGACGCCTCGTTCGGGTCTGTGCGCGCCTCGTGCGGCGTGAGGGAGTAGACGAAGCCCTCCAGCTCCACGGCGGGCTTGGGCGTCGTTATCAACGAGACGACGACGGTCACGAGGATGTCGACAGCGAAGGCCGTGCCCGCGGCGAGGAAGGCCAGGCCCTGGCCGGGCAGCGTCAGGTGCCCGGTCCAGGACGCCACGTTGAGGGCGAGCGCCGCCAGTGTCCCGCAGGCCAGCCCGGACCAGCCCGCGTGGCTCGTGGCCCGGCGCCAGAACATCCCGATGATGAACGTGGCGAACAGTGGCGCGTTGAACATGGAGAAGAGCTGCTGGAGGTAGTCCATGAGGTTGGAGTAGTTCGACGCGATGAGCGCGGTGAAGATCGCGACGGTGGTGGCGACCGCCGTCGTGAGCTTGCCCATGCGCAGGTAGGTGGCGTCATCGGCCCTCGTGTTGATGTAGCGCTCGTAGAGGTCCACGGTGACCACGGTGTTGAAGGCGGAGATGTTCGCCGCCATGCCCGCCATGAAGGAGGCCAGCAGACCGGTGATCGCCAGGCCCAGCAGGCCATTGGGCAAGACGTCGCGCATGAGCAGCAGGACGGCGTCGTTGTAGGTGATCTCCCCGTTGGCGGTCGCGCCGCTGAGCGAGGACTGCTTGAGCCCGATGATCTCCGAGACGAGGACCGCGGCCACCATGCCCGGGATGATGACGAGGAAGGGCACGACCATCTTGGCGAAGGTGCCGATGATCGGGGCTGAGCGCGCCGCCGATATCGAGTCGGCCGCCATGGCGCGCTGGACCTCTACGAAGTTCGTCGTCCAGTAGCCGAAGGACAGGACGAAGCCCAGGCCGAAGACGATGCCGAAGACGGACAGGGCCGAGGAATCGAAGCCGGACAGCAGGTTGCCGGGCCAGGAGTGCAGTTGCGCGCTGGGGTCGGCGTAGGCCCCGGTGCCGTGGGTGGTGGCCGCCTCCGTGATCTTCTCCTTGAGGCCGCTCCACCAGCCCACGCGGTTGAGGCCGACGAGGGTCAGCGGCAGCAGCGCCACGATGATGACGAAGAACTGGAGGACTTCGTTGTAGATGGCGGCGGACAGCCCGCCCAGGCTGATGTAGCTGAAGACGATGATGGCGGCGACGATGAGCGCCACCCACAGCGGCCACCCCAGCAGGCGGTGGACGATCGAGCCCAGGAGGTACAGGTTGACGCCGGCGATGAGCAGCTGGGCCAGCGCGAAAGACAGGGCGTTGATGAGGTGGGCGGCCCGGCCGTAGCGCTTGAGCATGAACTCGGGCACGGAGCGCACGCCGGAGCCGTAGTAGAAGGGCATCATGACCAGGCCCAGGAAGATCATGGCCGGGATGGCGCCGATCCAGAAGTAGTGGAAGGTCGGCAGGCCGTACTGGGCGCCATTGGCGGACATGCCCATGATCTCGACGGCGCCGAGGTTGGCCGACACGAAGGCGATGCCGGTCACCCAGGCGGGCAGGGAGCGGCCGGAGGTGAGGAAGTCATCGGAGGAGGCCATGCGCCGTTTGGCCATGAAGCCGACTCCCACGACGAAGGCGAAGTAGACGATAATGGGGAAGTAGTCGTACCAGCGGGCCTCCAGCAGCGTGGAAGAGCTCGATGCGGCGAGGGATGGGATCAGGTGGGATGTGGTCATCAACGCCTCCTGGGTGTGAGCCGAGACACGTGAGTGGGTCTCCTCCGCGAGCCTAACGCCCGTGTTAACGGATCGTGACCGTTTTGGCCCACCGATCTGCCCGGGTCCCCCGCCCGCGCTCCACCGCCCCGCCGCCCCATGCGGGCTTCCCGCGACGGCGCGAGCGGGTAGTCTCTACCGGACGGCTCAAGGCCCGCCCGCGACCACCGTCCCGCCCGAGCGCGGGCGTCCCCCGGCGGCCGCGCGGGCGATCCACGACACAGGCAGACAAGCAGAGAGGCAGAGATGGCAGACAAGAGCAGCAGAGACGACCGCGTCGCGCACGGCCACCATCCGCGGCGCGTCCTGCTCAAGCTCTCGGGCGAGGTCTTCGGTGGAGGCTCCATCGGCCTCGATCCCGACGTCGTCTCCGATGCCGCCACGCAGATCGCCGACGCCGTGCGCGCCGGGGTCCAGGTCGCCGTCGTCGTCGGCGGAGGCAACTTCTTCCGCGGCGCCGAGCTGTCGGCCCGCGGCATGGAGCGCGCCCGCGCCGACTACATGGGCATGCTCGGCACCGTCATGAACGCCCTGGCCCTACAGGACTTCATCGAGAAGGCCGGGGTGCCCGCCCGCGTGCAGACCGCCATCGCCATGGGGCAGGTCGCCGAGTCCTACATCCCGCTGCGCGCCATCCGCCACCTGGAGAAGGGGCGCGTCGTCGTCTTCGGGGCGGGCGCGGGCCTGCCCTACTTCTCCACGGACACCGTCGCCGCCCAGCGGGCCCTGGAGACCGGCTGCGACGAGCTGCTGGTCGGCAAGAACGGAGTCGATGGCGTGTACACGGCCGACCCCCGCAAGGACCCCAGCGCCGTCAAGCTCGACCACCTCACCTATGAGCGCGCCCTGGCGGACGGGCTCGCCGTCGTCGACGCCTCCGCCTTCGCGCTCTCGCGCGATAACGGCCTGACGATGCGCGTGTTCGGGATGGGCAAGGACGGCAACATCACCAAGGCCCTCCTGGGTGAGAAGATCGGCACGCTCGTCTCCGGGGGGAGGCCCTGAGCCGCAGGGCGCGCGAGAACCGGTCCAGTCAGATCCAGCACGTGCCGCGCCGCGGCGCGATGACCACCCAGACACCTCCCAAGCGAAGGAAGAACGATGATCGACGACGTCATGCTCTCCACCGAGGAGAAGATGGAGAAGGCCCTGGAGGCCGCTAAGGGCGAACTCGCCGCCATTCGCACCGGCCGCGCCAACCCCTCCATGTTCAACTCGATCCTGGTGGACTACTACGGCGCCCCCACGCCCCTCCAGCAGCTCGCCTCCCTGACGATCCCCGAGGCCCGCACGGTCATCGTCAGCCCCTTCGACCGCTCCGCGATGAAGGCGATCACCACCGCCATCCGCGAGTCCGACCTCGGGGTCAATCCCACCGACGACGGCACGGTCATCCGGGTCGCCCTGCCCGCGCTCACCGAGGAGCGCCGCAAGGACTACGTCAAGCTCGCCCGCTCGCGCGCCGAGGAGGCCCGTGTCCAGGTCCGCGGCGTGCGCGGAAAGGCCAAGAAGGAACTCGAGGCCATCAAGCGCGACGGCGAGGCCGGCGAGGACGACGTCAAGCGCGCCGAGGGCGAACTCGACCAGCTCACCAAGCGCTTCGTCGACGCCATCGACAAGTCCCTGGCCTCCAAGGAGGAGGAGCTCCTCTCCGTCTGATCCGCCTGAGCCCGCCGGCCCCTCGCGGGGCTGACGGAGGCGCCCCACCCCGACCCGAAGAACCCCTCGTGACCATTCTGAGCGCTCTGCTGACACCGCCACCGACGCGCAATCGCGCGCCCCTGCCCGCCACGGGCCGGGCCGGCCGCAACCTGCCGGCCGCGATAGGCGTCTCCGCGGTCCTCATCGCCGGGATCCTGGCCTCCCTGGTCTTCGAGAAGAAGTACTTCGTCGGCGTCGTCATCCTCGCCGTGTGCGGGGCGCTGTGGGAGCTCGCGGGCGCTTTCGCCCGCAAGGGCATCGCCTTGCCGCTCCTGCCCCTGTGGGTGGGGTCCGCCGGCATCGCCATCACCGCCTGGACCCTCGGCGCCGAGGGCGCCTTCGGTGCCTACCTGGCGACCGTCGGGGCCTGCGTCCTGTGGTCCTTCGTGGAGCGCGCCGAGGCCGAGGACGGCACCATCCTCGAGGCCAGCCCCCACGACGTGCCGCGCACCGACGCCCACGATGAGGCCCGGCGCTCGCGCTCCGTGGACGCCACGGCCTCGGTCCTGGCCGCCACCTACCTCCCGTTCCTCGCCAGCTTCGCCGTGCTGCTCGCCGCCCAGGACCACGGCGTCGCCAAGGTCATCACCCTGTTCGCCCTGCCGATCGCCAACGACACCGGGGGCTGGCTGGTCGGCATCACGATGGGCCGCAACCCCATGGCCCCCGCGGTCTCCCCGAAGAAATCCTGGGAGGGGTTCGCCGGCTCCCTCATCGCCGCCGTCGGGGCGGGCGCGGCCTGCCTGGCGTTCCTCGACGGGCCGCTGTGGGCGGGCGCCGCGCTCGGCGCCTGCTGCACGATCGTGGCCACTCTCGGGGACCTGGGGGAGTCCCTCCTCAAGCGCGATCTGGGCCTGAAGGACATGGGCACGCTCCTGCCCGGGCACGGCGGCCTCATGGATCGGCTCGACTCGATCCTGGTCACCGCGCCCATCGTGTACCTGTTCACCCTCATCCCCTGGTGAGAGCCGCGCCGGACGAGACCATGGCACCAGCGAGACAATCGAGAGAAAGGACCCCGAGCCCCGTGAGCCCCACCGTCGGCCGCGCCCGCGCCGGGCGCCCCGAGCCCGTCGCCCTGCGGCGCCGGGCCAGCGGTCCAGCGCCCGGTGAGGTCCAGGTGATGCCCACGGACCAGCCTCCCGAGGGCGCCACCACCCCTGACGCGCGCCCCCGCCTGTCCTTCGCCGTCCCGCCCGCCCGTGGCAAGGCCCCCCGTCACCTGGCCGACCTCGGCCTCGCGGGCAGGAGGGCAGCGCTGGCCGAGGCCGGCCTGCCCGCCTTCCGCGCCGACCAGCTCTCCCGCCACTACTTCACCCGCTTCACCCGCCGCGCCGCTGAGATGACGGACCTGCCCGCCTCCGTGCGCGAGCAGCTGGCCGGCGAGCTCCTACCCGAGCTCATCACCGAGGTCAGGATCATGCGCGCCGACCGCGGCCGCACCCTCAAGCACCTCTGGGAACTCCACGACGGGGTGCGCGTGGAATCCGTGCTCATGCGCTACAAGGACCGCGCCACCCTGTGCGTCTCCTCCCAGGCCGGCTGCGGCATGGCGTGCCCCTTCTGCGCCACCGGGCAAATGGGCCTGACCCGCAACCTCACCACCGCCGAGATCGTCGAGCAGGTCCGCCACGCCGCCCGCGTGTGCGCCGACGGCGCCCTGGCCGGCGGCCCCGCGCGCCTGAGCAATGTCGTCTTCATGGGCATGGGCGAGCCGATGATCAACTACAGGAACGTCGTCGCCGCCCTCCACCGCCTCATCGACCCGTCGCCGGAGGGCTTCGGCCTGTCCGCGCGCGGCATCACGGTCTCCACCGTCGGCCTCGTCCCGCTCATCCGCAAGCTGGCGGGGGAGGGGATGCCCGTCACGCTCGCCGTGTCCCTCCACGCCCCCGACGACGAGTTGCGCGACGCCCTCATCCCGGTCAACTCCAAGTGGAGGGTCGGCGAGCTCCTCGACGCCGCCCACGACTACTTCCGCGCCACCGGCAGGCGCGTATCCATCGAGTACGCCCTGATCAAGGACATGAATGACCACGCCTGGCGGGCCCAGATGCTCGCCGATGAGCTGAACCGGCGGGGCCGCGGCTGGGCGCATGTGAACCCGATCCCGCTCAATCCCACGCCGGGTTCGATCTGGACGTGCTCCGAGCCCAGTGTGCAAGATTTATTCGTGGGCACGCTTCGGCGCGCCGGCATCACCACCACCGTGCGCGACACGCGCGGAAGCGACATCGACGGCGCCTGCGGCCAGCTGGCGGCGGAGGTTCTCAAGCAGGAGAGGATCAGGTCATGACCATGTTCCCCAGGACGTCGTTCTTCCGCCGGGGATACCGTCCCTCGCAGGTGGACGGCTACTTCGAGACGGCCAAGGACATCTACGAGTCCGAGGACCTCGACGAGATGGACTCCGAGGGCGTGCGCACTGTCGCCTTTGACATCGTGCGCCGGGGTTACGAGCCCGGTGCCGTCGACGCGGCCCTCGACCGTCTCGAGACCGCCTTCCTGCAGCGGCGCCGGGCCGAGTTCGTCGCTCAGAACGGGCGCCAGGCCTGGATGGACCAGGTGGCCGAGCTCGCCACCACGCTCTACCCCCGCCTCCTGCGTCCCGCTGGGGAGCGCTTTGCCCCGGCTCGCCGCCACGGCTACTCCAAGGCCGACGTGGACGCCCTCATGGACCGCATCGCCGCCTACTTCGACTCGGAGGCGCCCCTGACCTCCGCCGAGGTCCGCACGGCCGTATTCGGCAGCGCGCGCGGCTCCAAGGCCTATGACGAGTCCAGCGTCGACCGCTACCTCGCGCGCGTCGTCGAGGTCGTCTTCTCCGTCGAGTGATGCCCGCCCGGGCCGCGTCCGGAAGGGGACGAGCATGAGCAGCATGACCGCCCGCGCTGGCGCCCCCGGGGCCCTCGTTCTCCTGGGCTCCACGGGATCCATCGGCACCCAGGCCCTCGAGGTCGCCCGGCGCCTCGGGCGGGGCGCCCCCCGTGTCGCCGCGCTGGCCGCCGGCGGCTCCCGCCTCGATCTCCTGGCCGAGCAGGCCCTGCGCTTCGCCGTCCCGCTCGTGGCCCTGGCCGATGGGCGCCCGGGAATCGAGCGGGCGCTGCGCGACGCCCTGACCGCCGCCTCCGAGCGCCTGGGCCGCCCCGACCCCGTCACCACGATCCTGACCGGCCCGGACGCCGCCGCGGACGCCATCGAGGCCTCCGGCGTAGGGGAGGGGGACACGGTCCTCAACGGCATCACCGGCTCGGTGGGCCTTCGCCCCACCCTGGCCGCGCTCGCCAGCGGGGCGCGCCTGGCCCTGGCCAACAAGGAGTCACTCGTCGTCGGCGGGGCGCTGGTCAGGGAGGCGCTGCGCCGCCCCGGCCAGGTGGTCCCCGTGGACTCCGAGCACTCCGCGATCGCCCAGGCCCTGGCCTCCGGGCGTCACGAGAAGGGCCTGACCAGCCCCGTCGTCACCGGGACCAGCGAGGTGCGCCGCCTGATCCTGACCGCCTCCGGCGGGCCCTTCCGCGGGCGCGACCGCGCCTCGCTCGCCGGTGTCACCGCCGAGCAGGCCCTGGCCCACCCCACCTGGGCGATGGGCCCGGTGGTGACCATCAACTCCTCCACCCTCGTCAACAAGGGGCTCGAGCTCATCGAGGCGCACCTCCTGTTCGACATCCCGCCCGAGCGCATCGACGTCGTCGTCCACCCCCAATCGGTTATCCACTCCATGGTCGAGTTCATCGACGGCGCCACGATCGCCCAGGCCTCCCCTCCGGACATGCGCCTGCCCATCGCGCTGGGCCTGACCTGGCCCGAGCGCCCGGACCTGGCCGGGCTGGTGGCCCCCAACGACTGGAGCGCCCCTGTGGCCTGGGGCTTCGAGCCCCTCGACGACGACGCCTTCCCCGCCGTCGGCCTGGCGCGCTCCGCCGTGGCCGCCTCAGCCACCCACCCCGCCGTCCTCAACGCCGCCAACGAGCAGGCCGTCGCCGCCTTCCTGGCGGGCGGCCTGGAATGGATGGACATCGTGGGTATCGACGCCGCCGTCCTGGGCGAGCACGAGGGCTTGGCCACGCCCGGGCTCGACGAGGTCGCGCAGGTGGAGGCATGGGCGCGGGCGCGCGCCGACGAGCTCATCGCCTCCCGTGGCAGACTGCGCGCATGACTCAGGCCCTCGCATACGCCCTCGGCATCCTCGTCCTCGTGATCGGCATCGGCATCTCGGTGGCTCTTCACGAACTCGGGCACATGATCCCCGCCAAGCGCTTCGGAGTGAAGGTCCCCGAGTACTTCATCGGCTTCGGGCCCCGTGCCTGGTCCACGCGCCGGGGGGAGACCGAGTACGGGGTGAAATGGATCTGGCTGGGCGGCTACGTCAAGCTCGTCGGCATGATCCCCCCGGCCAGGCCGGGCCGCCCGGACAAACCCGGCTCCCAGATCGCCGAGGCCCGCGCCGAGGCCCTGGCGGAGATCGAGCCGGGCGAGGAGCACCGCGCCTTCTACCTCCTGAGCGTGCCCCGCAAACTCCTCGTCATGGCGGGCGGGATCCTCACCAACCTCGTGTTGGGTGTCCTCCTGCTCACCGTCGCCTTGTGCGGCATCGGCCTGCCGGGCGGCACCACCACGCTCAAGAGCGTCTCAGCCTGCCTGACCTCCGACGTCGACTCCGGCACTGCCTGCGCGGACACCGACCCGACGGCGCCCGGGGCCCAGGCGGGCCTGCGGGCGGGCGATGAGATCCGCTCCTGGGACGGCGCGCGGACCTCCTCCTGGAAGGACGTCCAGGCCGCCATCGCCGCCTCCGGCACGCGCCCCGTGCCCGTCGTCGTCCAGCGCGACGGCGCCGAGGTCACCCTGACCGTCACCGCCGTCGAGGTCCAGCGCAAGGTCCTCGACCCCCGGGGCAACCCCGTGCTCGATTCCGACGGCAACCCCACGACGACCACCCGCCCCTATGTCGGCATCAGCCCCGTCCACGGGGCGGTGCCCCTGCCGATCGGCGAGCTCCCATCCACCATCGGCCAGGCCGTCACCGGCACGGTCAAGGCGATCGCCACCCTGCCGGTGGGCCTCTACCACGCGGTGGCCGCCGGGCTCGGCCACGAGGAGCGCTCCGCCAGCGGCGTCATCGGTCTCGTGGGCGTGGGGCGCATCGCGGGCGAGGTGTCCAGTGCCGGCACGGGCGCGTCCTCGGTGAGCGTCCCGCTGGAGCTGCGCGTCTCCCAGATGCTCATGCTGCTCGGCTCCCTCAACCTGGCGCTCTTCGCCTTCAACCTCATCCCCCTGCTGCCCCTCGACGGCGGTCATGTGGCCGGCGCGCTCTGGGAGGGGGCCCGGCGCCGCTGGGCGCTGGCGCACGGGCGCCCCGACCCCGGCCCCGTGGACACCGCCCGCATGCTGCCCGTGGGCCAGGTGGTCTTCGGCATCCTCATCGTCATGACCGTCGTCCTCGTGTGGGTCGACCTCGTCGCCCCGATCACCGGATAGGGGTTCTGACCAGGTGGTAGCCTGCTGACAGGCCGGCATCGCGGCACGGCGGCTCATCATGGCCATCGCGGCGCAGGAGCTCACCTTGGATCTCACGGCCTTCTTCCTGCCCGATGCCGATGATGTTCAGGCTCTTTCGATCCTCCGCGCCTGGGGCGCGCCCGAGGCGACCGCTGGCCTCATTGTGGGCACGCTCGTGCTCAGCGCGCTCATCGGGGCCGTCCTCCTGCTCGTCACCGTCGTGGCGGACCTCCACTCGGCCCGTCAGAGCGGTGGTGGTCCGCCTCAGCCCCATCCGGGTGACACCACCGGGTGACCTGGTTGGCCGCGGCATCGCGCTCACCACACCCTCCGTCGTCGTGCGCGCGCGCAGCGCGGTGCCATACTGGGGCGCGTGACTGAAGCGATCGCCCTTGGCATCCCCTCCGTGCGTGAGGAGCGCCCTGTTCTCGCCCCCCGCAGGCCCACCCGGAGGATCCGGGTCGGCGACCTCGCCGTCGGCGGCGACGCCCCCATCACCGTGCAGTCGATGACGACGACGAAGACTCACGACATCGGGGCCACCCTCCAGCAGATCGCCGAGCTCACCGCCTCCGGCTGCGACATCGTGCGCGTCGCCTGCCCCACGGATAAGGACGCCGAGGCCCTGCCCATCATCGCCAAGCAGTCCCGCGTGCCCGTCATCGCCGACATCCACTTCAAGCCGAAGTACGTCTTCCAGGCGATCGAGGCCGGATGCGGGGCCGTGCGCGTCAACCCCGGCAACATCCGCAAGTTCGACGACCAGGTCGCCGCGATCTGCAAGGCCGCCTCCGACGCCGGCGTGAGCCTGCGCATCGGCGTCAACGCCGGATCCCTGGACCCGCGCCTGCTCAAGAAGCACGGCAAGGCGACCCCGGAGGCCCTCGTGGAGTCCGCCGTCTGGGAGGCAGGCCTCTTCGAGGAGTGCGGCTTCCACGACTTCAAGATCTCGGTCAAGCACCACGACGTCGTCACCATGGTGCGGGCCTACCAGATGCTCAGCGAGAAGGGCGACTGGCCGCTCCACCTCGGTGTCACCGAGGCCGGCCCCGCCTTCCAGGGCACCATCAAGTCCTGCGCCGCCTTCGGCACGCTGCTGGCTCAGGGCATCGGGGACACCATCCGCGTCTCCCTGTCCGCCCCGCCGGTCGAGGAGGTCAAGGTCGGCACCAAGCTCCTGGAGTTCATGGGCCTGCGCGAGCGCAAACTCGAGATCGTCTCCTGCCCCTCCTGCGGCCGCGCCCAGGTGGACGTGTGGACCCTCGCCGAGTCCGTCGAGGAGGGCCTGAAGTCCATCAGCGCCCCGCTGCGCGTGGCCGTCATGGGCTGCGTCGTCAACGGTCCCGGAGAGGCCCGCGAGGCCGACCTCGGCTGCGCCTCGGGCAACGGCAAGGGCCAGATCTTCGTCCATGGCAAGGTCGTCGAGACCGTCCCCGAGGACCAGGTCGTCGAGACCCTCATCAGGCACGCCGAGGCCATGGCCGAGCAGATGCGCGCCGAGCTCGGCGAGGACGCCCTCAAGGGCACGGCCCCCTCGGTCCTGACGGTCTGAGGGACGGCGGTCCGGCGGGCGCGGCCCGCCCGCATCGGAATGCCCCTGTTCACGCGCCGACTGACCCCCGTGAGCCCCCGCCGCGCCGGGGGCGTGCTCGCCCTATGCTCCCGCGACCCCGTCCTGTCGCTGCCGCTCGCCCAGCAACTCGAGCGCTGGAGGCAATGGGGATCGGGGGACGTCGTCGTCCTGGGACGGCCCGCGGCCCCCGACGCCGCCGCCTGGTCCACGGGCTCCCTCATCGTCATGGGCCTGGCCCCGCGCCCTGATCTGGGCCTGCCCGGGGCGGGCCGCGTTGGCGCCCGGGCGCTCGCCGAGCACGCCCGCCCGCGCCTGACGCGCAACGGATCGATCCTCGGCAGCCCCGAGGACGTCTCGCTGCTGTGGGATCGCCTGGAGGCGGCCGGGATGCGCTACCGGGAGGCGCGGTGGAACCAGCCCGTCCTCATCGCGCCGAGCCCACCCGGGGGGCTCGCCGCCCGGGCGGTGGCTCGGCGCCCCTTCCTCGACTGGGTCGCGCGCGGGACGCGCCAGGCGCGCCCCGAGGAGGAGCCCCTCGTCCTGCCGGCCTCGGTGGCCATGTTCACAGAGGAGGTCGGCTACGACCCCATGTCCTCCGGCGGCTCCTACGCCCGCCACGTCTCCTGGCTCGTGGGCGAGGGCCGCAGTTACGTGCTCCTCGACGACGGCCAGGGGCGCCCCGCGCGCCCCGGGGGCCCGGCGCGAGTGGCCTTCAAGGTCGACGTCGGCGGGATCTGGCACGCGCCCAACGGCGCGGTCGCCCAGCTCACCGGCGTGTGGACGCGCCCGGACCTGCGGGGCAGGGGAGTGGGCGGCGTGGCGCTGGCCGCCGCCGTCGACGCCGTGCGACAGGAGCACGTGGGGCCAGGCGGCGGGGTGAGCCTGTACGTCAATGACTTCAATGCCCCGGCGCGGGCGCTCTACCGCTCGCTCGGCTTCACCCAGCACGGCGCCTTCGCCACGGTGCTGCTCTGATCCATCAGGGGGCTCCATCCCGGGCCGCGCCGTGGCGGCTCCGCCCATCCCGTCCTGATTCGGGTGCCCGCGGGCCGACCACGTAGGATCGCCCCGTGCTACAGACGATGTCGAACGCCTTCATCCGTACCCTGCGTGAGGACCCCGCCGACGCCGAGGTCGACAGCCACAAGCTCCTCGTGCGCGCCTGCTACATCCGCCGCGCCGCGCCGGGCATCTACACCTGGCTGCCGCTGGGGCTGCGAACCCTGCGCAAGGTGGAGGCGATCGTGCGTGAGGAGATGGACGCCATCGGCGGCCAGGAGGTCCACTTCCCCGGGTTGCTGCCCGCCGATCCCTACAAGGCCTCCGGCCGCTGGACCGAGTACGGCCCCACCCTGTTCACCCTCAAGGACCGCAAGGGCGGCGACTACCTCCTGGCCCCCACCCATGAGGAGATGTTCACCCTGGCGGTCAAGGACATGTACTCCTCGTACAAGGACCTGCCCACCATCGTCTACCAGATCCAGACCAAGTACCGCGATGAGGCCCGCCCCCGCGCCGGCATCATCCGCGGCCGCGACTTCGTCATGAAGGACTCCTACTCCTTCGACATTGACGAGGCCGGCCTGGACGCCTCCTACCAGCTCCACCGCGACGCCTACGAGCGGCTCTTCAAGAGGCTGGGCCTGGACTACGTCATCGTCAACGCCATGTCCGGCGCCATGGGCGGCTCCCACTCTGAGGAGTTCCTCCACCCCTCACCCATCGGGGAGGACACCTTCGTGCGCTCCGCCGGCGGCTACGCCGCCAACGCGGAGGCCGTCACCACCGTCGTGCCCGATGAGATCGACGCCACCGGGGCGCCCGAGGCGCGCGTCGTCGACACGCCGGACACCCCCACGATCGACACCCTCGTCGCCCTGTGCAATGAGGCCTACCCGCGCTCCGACGGGCGGGCCTGGGAGGCCGCCGACACCCTCAAGAACCTCGTCGTCACCCTCACCCACCCCGACGGTGAGCGCGAACTCCTCGTCATCGGCATCCCCGGTGATCGCGATCTCGACATGAAGCGCCTGGAGGCGGCCGTCGCCCCCGCCGAGGTCGCCATGGCCGAGGAAGCGGACTTCGAGGGGCACCCCGAGCTCGTGCGCGGCTACATCGGCCCGCAGGCCATCGGCCCCAACTCGCCCCTGCGCCGCGTGGAGAGGGCCGACGACGGCACTGAGCGCCTCGTGGGCTCCGCGCGCTTCCTCGTCGACCCCCGCGTCGTCAACGGCTCCAGCTGGGTGACTGGCGCCAACGAGCCCAAGAAGCACGTGCTCGGACTCGTCATGGGCCGCGACTTCACCGCCGACGGCACCATCGAGGCCGCCGAGGTCCGCGAGGGCGACCCCGCCCCCGACGGCTCCGGCCCGCTCAGCCTCGCCCGAGGCATCGAGGTCGGCCATATCTTCGCCCTCGGCCGCAAGTACTCCGAGGCCCTGGGGCTGAGCGTCCTGGACGAGAACGGCAAGTCCCGCGTGGTCACCATGGGCTCCTACGGCATCGGCGTCTCGCGCGTCATGGCGGCCCTGGCCGAGGCCAACCACGATGAGCGCGGCCTGGCCTGGCCCATCGCCGTGGCCCCCTTCCACGTGCAGGTCCTGGCCACGGGCAAGGACGACGCCGTCTTCTCCACCGCTGAGGGGATCGCCACCGCCCTGGACGCCGACGGCGTCGAGGTCCTCTACGACGACCGCAGGAAGGTCTCCGCTGGCGTCAAGTTCGCCGACGCCGAGCTCCTGGGCCTGCCCTACACCATCGTGGTCGGCCGCGACCTCGCCAAGGAGGGCACCGTGGAGATCCGTGACCGCCGCAGCGGCGAGCGCCACAGCGTGCCCGCTGACCAGGCCGCCGAGCGGGTCCGCGCGCTCGTGCGCGACGCCCTCGCCCGATAAACCGGTGGCGGGCGCGGCGGCGCCCCCGCCGGCCTCCCGGTGCCGGCGGGCGCCTCAGCCCTGGGTGCCGGGCAGCGCCTCGGCGGTCTCGACCCCCCAGGATGCCGCCCGCAGCGCGGCGGCCACGGAGGCGTCTGAGGCCACCAGGCGCTGATCGCCCGAATCGGAGACGGCGATCGACATCTCCTCGACCATGATCGAGCGCCACAGCGCGCCGATCCACTGTCCGGAAGGGGAGTCCGCGGAGTCGGCCCCTGCGGGCGCGCCGTAGGCGGGCTGGCGCGGGTCGGCGGGCCGCGCCGTCGCCGGGCCCCCGGCTGTGATCGAGGCGTTGACCACCGCGGTGGCGGCCCCGGCGTCCTCGATGGAGTGCCCCCGCGCGGTCGGGTCCGAGGCCGACTGCGCCGCCAGCAGCTCACCGGTGTAGCGCAACTGGTCGTAGAGCGCCAGGGCGTTGTCGGGCAGCGGTGAGGTCGTCGTCGAGGCCGATCGCGCGGACGCCGCCACCGAGCCGGGGGAGAGGGCCTCCTGGCGCAGGGACCACGCGATGCGCAGCGAGGCGGCGAGCCTCGCGAGGCCCTTGTCCTGAGCGGTCCCCAGCGCCGCGCGCGCCGACGCCGCGCCGTCGCCCAGCGCTGTGACCAGATCCTCGGTCGTGGCCGTCCCGGCTGCCGTCTCCACGGGCGTGGCGGTGGGGTGGCCCGTTGGGGCGCCGGTCGGCCAGGGCTCCCAGACGCCCCCGAGGGCGGCGAGTTGGGCATCCGCCTCCTGCGCGATCACCTCCGCCCTCGCGCCGTCCTGCCCGCCCCGGGCGATGACGGCGCGCGCGGTGGAGCCGATGAGCGCGGCACGGCGGGCCAGGGCCTCGCGCGAGGCCTCATCGCCCGTCATCGTCGGCAGCGGATCCGGATCGGAGGGGGCCAACGGCACTTCGCATGCCGCGGTCCCCGCGATAGCGGCGATCCCCAGCACGGCAGCGCCCATTCTGACCAGGGCGGACCGCCTGGGAGGAAGAGAGCGGGCCGCCTGGGAGGAAGAGAGCGGGGAGCGTGGGCGCGCGGTGTCGTTCACGGACCGATCCTCCCATGCCGCGGCACGGTGCCGCCCACCCGCTCGGCCATCCGTGGAGGGCGGGTACGATTGGCCCGACCGAACGCGCGGTGCCCGCCGGCATCGCGCCAGCACGATGCCGGCGTCCAGCCGGCGCCACGCCAATGAGGAACGAGGGACACCATGACGGACACGCTCGCGTCGCGGCTCACCGATCTGCTGGGCCCCGTCGTCGAGGCCGAGGGCCTCTTCCTCGAGGGCGTCCAGACCACCCGGGCCGGCAAGCACTCGGTGGTCAGGGTGATCGTCGACCTGCCCGATGGCCCCGGTGACCTCGACCTCGACCGCATCGGTGAGGTCACCGCCGCTGTCTCTGCCGCCCTCGACGACGCCGACCCGGTCAAGGGCCAGTACACCCTCGAGGTCTCCACCCCCGGCGCCGAGCGCGAGTTGCGCACCCCCCGGCACTTCCGCCGCGCTGTCGGTCACAGCGCCACCGTCACCACCGGCGGCGGTGAGGGCTCTGCCCCCCTCACCGTGACCGGCGTCGTGACCCATGCTGACGACGAGGCCGTCACGATCGAGGCGGATGGCACCGCCACGGCGCTCCGCCTCGACGACATCGCCAGCGCGCGGATGATCGTCGTCTTCTGACCATACGAACCGTCCAGACCCCCATCCCCGAATCAGCACACGGCACCAGACAAGAGGAACCATGGACATCAACATGCCGGAGCTGCGCGTCGCAGCCGACGAACTGGGCATCGACCTCGAGGCCCTGCTGCCCGCCATCGAGGACGCCATTCTCGGCGCCTACTCCAAGGTGCCCGGGGCCATCCGGGGCGCCCACGTCGAGATCGACCGCAAGACCGGGCACATGTCGGTGCTGGCCCCGGAGGTGGATGAGGAGGACGAGCCCACCGGCGAGTTCTTCGACGACACCCCGGACGACTTCGGCCGCATCGCGCAGGCCACGGCCCGATCCGTCATCGTCCAGCGCATCCAGGACCGCCGTGACTTCGAGGTCCTGGGCGCCTTCAAGGACAAGACCGGGGAGCTCATCTCCGGCGTCGTCGAGCAGGGCCGCGACCCCCGGATCATCCACGTGCGCCTCGACGAGGAGCACGAGGGGATCATGCCCCCGCACGAGCAGGTTCCCGGCGAGCGCTACCGCCACGGGGACCGCGTCCGCGTCTACTGCACTGAGATCTCCCGGGGCATGAAGGGCGCCCAGATCATCCTGTCGCGCACCCACCCGGGGCTGGTCAAGAAGCTCTTCGAGCGCGAGGTCCCGGAGATCGCCTCCGGCGACGTCGAGATCGTCGCCATCGCCCGCGAGGCCGGGCACCGCACCAAGATGGCGGTTCGCGCCCGCACCCGCGGCGTCAACGCCAAGGGTGCCTGCATCGGCCCCATGGGCCAGCGCGTGCGCGCCGTCATGGCCGAGCTCGGCGGGGAGAAGATCGACATCGTCGACCACTCCGAGGACCCGGCCCGTTTCGTGGCCAACGCCCTGTCACCGGCGCGGGTGGCCTCCGTGACGGTCGTCGATGACGCCGAGCGCACCGCCCGCGCCGTCGTCCCGGACTTCCAGCTCTCACTGGCCATCGGCAAGGAGGGGCAGAACGCCCGCCTCGCCGCGCGCCTGACCGGCTGGAAGATCGACATCCACGCCGATGCCGAGCTCGGCGAGATCGTCCCGGGCCATGGATCGCGCGCTGACGACGTGACAGGTACCTCAACCCCCGGCGACGGCTCCTGACAGCGCTTTCGGTAGTATTTCCGCGGGCCCTGGGCGGGTCGCGGGGCGCTGAGCGGCGCCCTCGCGCCCGGAGTGGTGGGCGGTGAGTTCCCGGAAGGACACGGTGAGTCGGTGACAGCCTCCTCGCATGTGCCTGAGCGGACCTGCATCGGCTGCCGTGCCAAGGCCCCCAGGCCGCAGTTGCTGCGGCTGGCCCTGACCGCGAGCGGCGAGCTCGCGGTCGACGCCCGGGCCCTCATGCCAGGGCGCGGCGCCTGGATCCACGCGGATCCGGCGTGCCTCGATCTCGCCGAGCGCAGGCGCGCCCTCGGGCGCGCTCTGCGCGCCGAGGGCCCGCTCGACGCGGCCCATGTGCGCGACTGGCTCGCCGCCCACGCGGCGCCCTCGGGAGCGCATGATCCGACCGGTCCCTCCCGGGGCCGGACCACCGATAACGAAGGCGGGTAGGAAGCTGATGGGCACCCGATGAGTACCCAGCGATGAGCTGCCTCTACTAGCGCCCGCTCCTGTCAGGGAGCGGGCAACCTGACAGGAGAAAAGTGGCAAAACCACGCGTTCACGAGCTCGCCAAGGAGCTCGACCCCACTGGCAAGAAGATCACCTCGAAGATGATCCTCTCGTGGCTCAAGGACCAGGGGGAGTTCGTCAAGGCGGCCTCCTCCGCCGTTGAGCCCCCGGTCGCGCGCCGCGTGCGCGAGCACTTCGCGGCGCAAGCGGCCGCGACCCCCAAGGCCGCCAAGCCCGCCAAGCCCGCGGAGGCGAAGAGGGAGGTCAAGGCGCCGTCCGCGCCCAAGCCCGGTGCGAGGCCGGTGGCTCCCAAGCCCGGCGCGCGCCCGGCCGCGCCCGCCCCGGCCCCCGCCGCCCCGTCGGCGCCCGAGGCCG
>NZ_VWPG01000008.1:0-100013 GCF_009829695.1 Actinomyces sp. zg296 | reverse complement strand
CCCGGCCCAGGCCGGGCCCGCGCAGGGGATGGGGCGGGCAGGAGCCTCCAAGCGGGGTGGGGGCGCCGCGCGCGCCGGGCATGCTGGGGGTGCCGCGCGCGCTGGGCATGCTGGGTGCGCCGGGGGTGCCGCGCGCGCTGGGCGTGGGGCCTCTCGGGGAGTCCTCGCCTCGCTGCCGGCGCCCATGCGTTGGGCCGTCGTCTCGATGATGGTCGTCGTCCTACTCGCTCTGGCCGCCGCCGCGGGAATCATCGGCAGTGGTCTCATGGCCCCCGCGAAGACCTCCACGACCACGGTCCAGCCGGGCCAGTCCCTGTGGGACGTCGCCGCCGCCACGGGCGCGGCTGACGTGTCCGAGGCCATGGCTCAGATCGTCGACCTCAATGGCCTCGACTCCTCAACGATCCACCCGGGGCAGAGCCTCGTCGTCCCCGCCCACTGACGAATCGCCCAGAGGGGCGGTCGCTGGGCGCGCGGCTCCTTGCGGCGACGGCGGTGGGCGCCTAGGCTCCACGTCACAGGCCATGCTTCAACCCCGAGGAGCCCGCGTGCACTGCCCCTTCTGCCGCCACGACGGCTCCCGCGTGGTCGACTCCCGGACCTCCGATGACGGCCTGGCCATCCGTCGTCGCCGAGAGTGCCCGGCCTGCGGTCGGCGCTACACGACCATCGAGACGGCCAGCCTGTCCGTCCGCAAGCGCTCCGGCGCCGTCGAGCCCTTCTCCCGGGACAAGGTGATCGTGGGCGTGCGCCGGGCCTGCCAGGGCCGCCCGGTCTCCAATGATGACCTCGCGCTGCTGGCCCACAAGGTGGAGGAGGCCATCCGCGCCACCGGCCATGCCATCGTCGACTCCCATGAGGTCGGCCTGGCGATCCTCGGGCCGCTGCGCGAGCTCGATGAGGTCGCCTATCTCCGCTTCGCCTCGGTCTACTCCAACTTCAACAGCCTGGAGGACTTCGAGCGGGCCATCGCCGACCTCCGAGCGGCGCACGCCTGAGCCACTGGGAGGGCCCGCCGCCTCCTTAGCGCTCGTCGATCGCGCGGACCAGCCGCTCCACCAGGGACGGCCACGTCCAGCGATCGATCATGAGATCCCTGCCAGCGGCGCCCATCCGGGCGCGCGCATCGGCGTCGGAGAGTTGGCGGACGATCGCTTCCACGAGCGCGTCCTGGTCGCGCCCGTCAACCACGTTCCCAGTCACGCCCTCCACGACGGTCTCGGGCGCGCCACCGCTGGTCCCCGCGATGACGGGCAGTCCCGCCGCGGAGGCCTCGAGGAAGACGATGCCCAGGCCCTCGACGTCGAGGCCCCCGCCGCGCGTGCGGCAGGGCATGGCGAACACGTCCCCCATGGCCACATGCCCGGGCAGCTCGCCGTAGGGGACCTCGCCGGTCAGGATGATGGAATCGCGCACGGGGGAGCGCCGCTTGAGGAGCGCCAGGCGGCGCGCGTAAGAGCCCCATCCCACGATGACCAGGCGGGCCCCCGGGACGCGCTCCACCACGCGCGGCCAGGCCTCGATGAGGGAGTCCTGACCCTTGCGCGCCACGAGCCGGGACACGCACACCACCGTCGGGGCGCCCCCCAGCCGGTAGCGGGCGCGAAGCGCGGCGCGGGCGGCGGGATCGGGGCGGAAGCGGTCGACGTCGATGCCGCTGGGAAGATGGGTGGTGAGGGTACCCGCTGGCATGAAGGGGCGCAGGCGGCCGAGCGTGTACTCGGAGATGTAGGTGACGACGTCGGCTTCGCGGAGGATGCGGCGCAGGAGCCGGCGGGAGCCGGGCAGCATGGACCAGCCGACCTCGTGCCCGTGAGTCGTGGCGATGACGCGGCTCGCGCCGGCCCGCCTCGCGGCGCGGCCAAGCAGCCCGAGCGGCGCGGCGGCGCCGAACCAGACGGTCTCGATACCGCGCTCGGCGATGATCCCCCGCATCCTGCTCCGCGCCCCCGGCGTGGGCAGGAGCATGTGGGTGGGCATGCGGATGACGTCGAAGGGGGCCTCGGAGTCGAAGGCCGCGGCGGCCTCGGCGCCCTCGGGGGGAGTGGAGGCCAGGACGGTCAGATCCGAGGGCGGTAGGCGGCGGGTGTAGTCGTCGAGATAGGACTGGATCCCTCCCACGACGGGCGGGAAGTCGTTGGTGACGAGGAGTGTCCGGCGCATGCCGGGAGTCTAGAAGACCTCTCCATCGAGACCGGTCGATATCACGAGCGAGACCGGTCGAAAACAGGAGCGAGACCGGTCGAAAAAAGGAGCGAGACCGGTTCCCCGACCTCGCCGACGGTCGACCGCAGGACGACACCAGTGAGGACGGCGGGGCTCACGATGGCCACCGCCGCGCCGTCGGCGGCGCCGTAGCGTGACGGGCCGGTCTCGCAGGTGGTTCCTCCGCCCCCTGACCCACGCCACCGGCTGGGTGAGCGGGTGGAACGCGGAGGGGGTGGGTTCGCGGCGCGTTGAGAACGACGGCCCTGTGAGCAGACCATGCAGTGACTGCTCGTCGTCGAGCCCGCTGCGCGTTCTCATGCGCTTCCGCGCGTGGTTCTCCAGCTCGCGCGGATGGATCTCCTCGATCGCGACGAAGCCGTACGGCGGCTTCTGGTGATCATCGACCCCACCCGCCTGCTGGCCGCCGCCCACCCGCAACCAACACGGAGGCCCCGCTCCCGGTATCGACCGGTCTCGCTCCCGGTATCGACCGGTCTCGCTCTTATTTTCGACCGGTCTCGGCGAGGGGGGGGAGGGGGGAGGGGTCAGCCCTCGTCGGCGGTCCGCAGGATCTCGGACAGGCGGCGGGCGGCGGCCATGACCACGGCGCCGTGCACGCGGCCCGGCTGGCGGCCCATCCGCTCGATCGGCCCGGAGATCGACACGGCCGCGATCACCTTGCCGCTCGCGCCGCGCACGGGGGCCGAGACCGAGGCGACGCCCGGCTCTCGCTCGCCCACGGACTGCGCCCAGCCGCGCCGGCGCACCGCTGAGAGCATCGTGGCGTTGAAGCGCGCCCCCACCAGGCCCCTGTGCAGCCTGTCCGGCTCCTCCCAGGCCAGCAGCACCTGCGCCCCCGAGCCGCCCAGCATGGACATCGTCGCCCCCACCGGGATCGAGTCGCGCAGGCCGATGGGGCGCTCGGCGTTGGCCACGCACACGCGCACGTCCCCCTGGCGGCGGTAGAGCTGGGCGGACTCGTGCGTCTTGTCCCGCAAAGCCGCCAGCACCGGGCCGGCGGCTGTCAGGAGGTGATCCTCGCCGGCGGCCGAGGCGAGTTCGGTCAGGCGCGGGCCGAGGATGAAGCGCCCCTGCGAGTCGCGCGAGACCAGTCGGTGGTACTCCAGGGCGACGGCGATGCGGTGGGCCGTCGGCCTGGCCAAGTGGGTCGAGGAGACGAGCTGGGCGAGTGTCGCCGGGCCCGCCTCCAGGGCGCTCATGACGAGGGCCGCCTTGTCGATGACGCCCACACCGCTGCTGATCTCTGATTCCAACGCTTCGTCCATACTCTGATACTGCCATCCCGAGGGCTGAGATCTCAAGTAATGTCGAGGATCTACAGCAACGGTGTGTCACGAAAGACAATAAGCGACGCTGAAACGGCGCCGAGCGACGCTGAGTGAAGGGGTAATGCGATGGGAATGACTCTCGCCGAGAAGGTATGGCGGGACCATGTGGTCAAGAAGGGGGCGGACGGGGCCCCGGACCTGCTCTACATCGACCTCCACCTCATCCACGAGGTGACCAGTCCGCAGGCCTTCGAGGGGCTGCGCCTGGCCGGGCGCTCGGTGCGCCGCACGGACCTGACGATCGCCACCGAGGACCACAACACCCCCACTCTCGACATCGACCTGCCGATCGCCGACGTCACCAGCCGCGCCCAGATCGAGACGCTTCGGGCCAACTGCGCCGAGTTCGGGGTCCGCATCCACTCCCTGGGTGACGCCGACCAGGGCATCGTCCACGCCGTCGGCCCCCAGCTGGGACTGACCCAGCCCGGCATGACCGTGGTCTGCGGGGATTCCCATACCTCCACCCACGGCGCCTTCGGGGCGCTGGCCTTCGGCATCGGCACCAGCCAGGTCGAGCACGTGCTCGCCACCCAGACCCTGCCGGTGGCCCCCTTCAAGACCATGAGCGTGACCATCGACGGCGAGTTGCCGTCCGGCTCGGGGGCCAAGGACATCATCCTGGCCATCATCGCGAAGATCGGCACCAACGGGGCCCAGGGCCACGTCATCGAGTACCGGGGCCGCGCTATCGAGGGCCTCTCCATGGAGGCCCGCATGACGATCTGCAACATGAGTATCGAGGGCGGTGCGCGCGCCGGCATGATCGCCCCCGACGAGACGACCTTCGCCTACCTCAAGGACCGCCCCCACGCCCCGCGGGGCGCCGACTGGGACGCCGCGCTGGAGCACTGGCGCACCCTGCGCACCGACGACGACGCCGTCTTCGACACCGAGGTCGTCCTCACCGCCGCGGACATCGAGCCCTTCGTCACCTGGGGCACCAATCCCGGGCAGGGCCTGCCGATCTCCGCGTCCGTCCCCGACCCCGCCACCATCGCCGACGAGACCGAGCGCCGCGCCGCCGAGCGCGCCCTGGAGTACATGGGCCTCGCCCCCGGAACTCCGCTGCGGGACATCGCCGTGGACACCGTCTTCCTCGGCTCGTGCACCAACGGGCGCATCGAGGATCTGCGCGCCGCGGCCGAGGTCGTGCGCGGCCGCACCAAGGCTCCGGGCCTGCGCATGCTCGTCGTCCCCGCCTCCGCCCGCATCCGCCTCCAGGCCGAGGCTGAGGGCCTGGACCAGGTCTTCAAGGGTTTCGGCGCCGAGTGGCGCAACGCCGGGTGCTCCATGTGCCTGGGCATGAACCCCGACCAGCTCACCCCCGGGGAGCGCTGCGCCTCAACGTCGAACCGCAACTTCGAGGGCCGCCAGGGCAAGGGCGGGCGCACCCACCTGGTCTCGCCCGTCGTCGCCGCCGCCACGGCCGTGCGCGGGAGGCTGTCCACCCCAGCGGACCTGGAGCCGGTGGCCGGGCGGGCCGCCACTGCCGGCCGGGCCGCCTGAGGGACACCGGGACGAGACAGGGAAGCAGGATCACCATGGACAAGTTCATCCGCCACACCGGTATCGGCGCCCCGCTGCGCCGCAGCGCCGTCGACACCGATCAGATCATCCCGGCGGTCTACCTCAAGCGCATCACCCGTACCGGCTTCGACGACGCCCTCTTCGCCGCCTGGCGCGCCGGCGAGCCCGACTTCATCCTCAACCAGGAGGCCTACAAGCGGGCCTCCGTGCTCGTCGCCGGCCCTGACTTCGGCACCGGCTCCTCCCGCGAGCACGCCGTGTGGGCCCTGAAGGACTACGGCTTCAAAGTCGTCCTCGCCCCGCGCTTCGCCGACATCTTCCGCGGCAACGCCGGTAAGCAAGGGCTCGTGGCCGGGGTCGTCAGCCCCGAGGACTGCGAGCAACTGTGGAAGATCCTCGAGAACGAGCCCGGCACCGAGATCACCGTGGACCTTGAGGAGCGCTCCGTGACGTGCGCGGGTCTGCGCACCACCTTCGCCATCGACGACTACGTGCGCTGGTGCCTCATGGAGGGCCTCGACGACATCTCGCTCACCCTCACCGAGGAGGAGGCCATCAGCGCCTACGAGGCCGCGCGCCCCTCCTTCAAGCCCGCCACCCTGCCCGCCCGCCACCTGGCCCCCGCCGAGGTCGTCCCCGCCCGCGGTGCGGAGATGCCCACACCCTGAGGAGGTCGGCCGGGCGCCTGGCCTCGCCTATGCTTGGTTGGCCCGCCGTCCCTGCGCCGGGCGGAGCGCGGACCCAGCCGCGCGGGGTTAAGGAGGTAGGCATGGTCGACGGTCTTCTTCAGGTTGAGGGCGGCCGCCCGCTCAGCGGTGAGATCACCGTGCGCGGCGCGAAGAACCTCGTCCCCAAGGCGATGGTCGCGGCGCTGCTCGGCACGACGCCGTCGGTGCTCGGCAACGTCCCCCTCATCCGGGATGTCGAGGTGGTCTCCGGACTGCTGACCCTCCACGGCGTCCAGGTGGACTACGACCAGACCGCCGGCATCCTCCGCCTCGACCCCTCCCGCGTGGAGGCGGCCCATGTGGCGGATATCGACGCCCACGCCGGCAGCTCGCGCATCCCGATCCTGTTCTGCGGGCCCCTCCTGCACCGCCTCGGCGAGGCCTTCATCCCCGACCTCGGCGGCTGCCGCATCGGGGACCGCCCGATCGACTTCCACCTCGACATCCTGCGCAGCTTCGGCGCCGTCGTCGACAAGCTCGAGGCCGGCATCCGCCTGACCGCGCCCGATGGCCTGCGCGGCACCGTCATCGAGTTGCCCTATCCCAGCGTCGGCGCCACCGAGCAGACCCTGCTCACCGCCGTGCGCGCCGATGGGCGCACCGAGTTGCGCGGCGCCGCCGTCGAGCCCGAGATCATGGACCTGGTGGACGTGCTGCAGAAGATGGGCGCCATCATCTCCGTGGACACCGACCGCATCATCCACATCGAGGGCGTCGAGGAGCTCGCCGGCTACCGGCACACCGCCCTGCCCGACCGCATCGAGACGGCCTCCTGGGCCTCCGCAGCCCTGGCCACCGGCGGCGACGTCTTCGTCCACGGCGCCCACCAGAGCCATATGACGACCTTCCTCAACATCTTCCGGAAGGTCGGCGGCGCCTTCGACGTGCGCGACGACGGCATCCGCTTCTACCACCCCGGCGGGGACCTACGCTCCATCGTCGTGGAGACCAACGTCCACCCCGGCTTTATGACCGACTGGCAGCAGCCGCTCGTCGTGGCCCTCACCCAGGCCGACGGCGTCTCGATCGTCCACGAGACCGTCTACGAGAACCGCTTCGGCTTCACCAAGGCCCTGTGCAAGATGGGCGCGGCCATCCAGGTCTACCGCGAGTGCCTGGGTGGGACCGCCTGCCGCTTCGGGCAGCGCAACTTCTACCACTCCGCCGTCATCTCCGGGCCCACGCCCCTGCGCGGCGCGGATATCGTCGTGCCCGATCTGCGTGGCGGCTTCTCCCACCTCATCGCCGCCCTGGCCGCCCAGGGGACGAGCCGCGTGGAGGGCATCAACCTCATCGACCGCGGCTACGAGCACTTCATGAGCAAACTGGGCTCACTGGACGCCAAGGTGACCCGCCTGGCCTGACGCCGCGCGACACGAGGGCGCCGCGCCCGGTGAGGCGGCGCGGCCGGGCCCGATCCGGCTAGAGTCGTGCCGTGCCTCAGAAGCGTCCTATGAGCCTGTTCTACCGCTTCGCCTCGCGCGGAGCGATCATCCCCTTCCTCAAGATCGTCTCGCGCCAGCGCGTGACCGGTGTCGAGCGCTTCCCCGCCGACGGCGGCTTCATCGCCGTGGCCAACCACCTGTCCAATATCGACGCCCTCACCGCCATGCGCACGCTCGTGGACGCCGATATCCCCGCCTACTCCCTGGCCAAGGCCAGCCTGTTCAAGATCCCCGTGGTCGGGCAGGTGCTGCGCGCCGGCGGCCAGATCCCCGTTCAGCGCGGCACGGCGAGCGCCTCCGACGCCCTGCGCGAGGCCGAGAGGGTCCTCGCCGACGGCGGCGTCATCATGATCTTCCCCGAGGGCACCCTGTCCCGCGACCCCTTGAAGTGGCCGATGGTCGGCAAGACCGGCGCGGCCCGCCTGGCCATGAGCACCGGCGTGCCCGTCATCCCCATGGCGCAGTGGGGCGGGCAGGACATCATGGACACCTGCACCGACGCCTTCCACCCCTTCCCGCCCAAGCCCGTCACGGTGCGCGTGGGCGAGCCGCTGGACCTCACCCGCTTCGGCAGCGACACCGACGACCACGACGCCGTGCGCGCCTGCACCGCTGAGATCATGCGCGCCATCACCGCCGAACTCGAGGTCATCCGGGGCGAGAAGGCGCCCCGCCCCTTCGACCCGCGCTACGACATCGACCACGGCCCCGGGGCCTATGGTGAGCGCCGGCCCGACCCGGACCCGGGGGCGGCCCCCGGGGTGGCCGCCCGGCCCGAGCCCGGGGCCGGTGATGCCCCGGGCGGCCGCGTCGAGTCGGAGGAGGCCGGGCGGTGACCGGCCAGGGGGCGCCGGCCCGCGCCGCCATTATCGGCTCAGGGGCCTGGGGCACCGCCTTCGCCTCCCTCATCGCCGAGGCCGGCGGCAGCGCGACCATCTGGGCGCGCCGGGCTGAGATCGCCGAGGAGATCAACGCCGGCGCCAACGAGCGCTACCTGCCCGGCCTGCGCCTGCCCGCCGACGTGCGGGCGACGACGGACATGGCCCAGGCCGTCAGGGGCGCGCAGATGCTGGTCGTCGCCGTGCCCTCCCAGGCCGCCCGGGGGATCGTCGCCCCCCTCGCCGGGCGCCTTGAGGAGGGCGTCGCCGTCGTCTCCCTCATGAAGGGCATTGAACTGGGCACCGGGATGCGCATGAGCGAGGTCCTGGGCCAGGCCCTCCAGGCGGGGCCTGAGCGCCTCGCCGTGGTCTCCGGCCCCAACCTCGCCGACGAGATCGCCGCGCGGCAGCCCACCGCCACCGTCATCGCCGCGGCGGACGAGGGCTTGGCCGTGCGCGTGGCCGCCGCCTGCGCCACCGCCGCCTTCCGCCCCTACACGAACACCGACGTGCTCGGCGTTGAGCTGTGCGGGGCGGTCAAGAACGTGATCGCGCTGGCCGTCGGTATGGCCGCCGGCCGGGGCTACGGCGACAACTCCAAGGCCACGATCATCACCCGGGGCCTGGTGGAGATCACCCGCCTGGGCCTGGCCCTGGGCGCGAGCCCCGAGACCTTCGCGGGCCTGGCCGGGATGGGCGACCTCGTGGCCACCTGCTCCTCGCCACTGAGCCGCAACCAGTCCTTCGGCCGTCACCTCGGCGAGGGCATGAGCGTGAACGAGGCCGCCTCGGCCTCGCGGGGCGTGGCCGAGGGCGCTAAGTCCGCGCGCGCCGTCCTCGATCTCGCCGCCCGGCACGGCGTTGAGATGCCGATCACTGCGGGAGTGGTGGCCGTCGTGGAGGGGGCGGCGAGCGTCGAGGAGGTCAATGACGCGCTCTTGGCGCGCCCCCGCAAGACCGAGGGCGTCCACGGCGAGCGGATCGACTAAAGGGCCGCCCTCCCGCCCCGGGAGCGGGAGGGCGGGACGCGCCGCTCAGGGATGCTTGACGTCCACGACCAGGCGCGTGGGAGAGTTAAGCGCGAAGATCCGGTAGGACCGCGATGTGGTGCCCAGGACCAGCTGGTACTGGGCCTCGACGGTCGGGTCGTAGTAGACCGAGGCGATCGCCGGCATGCCCACCTCCGCGCTGAGGGTCTTCTGCACCGACGCGATCTCCTCAGCGGTGGAGGGCATGCGCGCGCCCGTTCCGAAGATCCGCAGGATGTGGTCGCCGGAGGGCTGGATCGGGTCGCCCTTGCCCTGCGTGCCCGCGTCGGCGACCCAGTCCGCCCGCCAGCCGGGCGTCCCCTCGCCGCTCAGGTCGACGACGACGCGGTCGTAGTCCTCATGCGTCCCCGTGCGCACGCCGGTCACTAGGAGGCTCGCCGCGTCGCTGGACGCCTGTGCGGAGCCCGTCTCCACCCAGGGCGCGTCGGCGCCCGTGGCGGATGACTCCGAGGCGGTGGCGATCGTCGTGGCGGTGGGCAGGGGCTCGCCGGTGGGGATCGGCCCGGTGGAGGTCGGCCCGGTGGCGGCGGCGCCATCCGCGGCGGCGCTGGTGGCCGGGGCCGCGCCCGGGGCGCTGGGGGTGGGGGGAGCGGGGTCGGCGGCGGAGCCGCAGGAGGCCAGCGCCAGGGAGGACAGGGATACGAGGCCGGAGGCGGTGAAGATGCGGCGGCTGGGCGCGGTGGTCATGGTTCCTCCTCGTGGGCAGTGGTGGGACGACAATAGCGCCTTGTGTCCCATGGCACGTCCCGGGCCGCTCGCGGGCCGAGCCGGTAAGCGCCTCGCAGCTTCGAAGGAGATGAATGATCGTCCGCTCAGTGGGATGAGAGGGAGGGGTGAGCAACAATGCCATCTATTTTCGGTCTCGTTGCGGTAACTCCGCCGAGTTTATCTTCGGCCGGGGGTAGATTGATGGTCGGTGTTTAGGGCGCCCATTCCCCTGGGGTGCCCGCATGCCTCCTCTGTCGTATTAGGGTTGAAAGATGTGGAGGAATGCTCTTGCCATCCCTATCCCATGACCGGATCTCGCGCCATCGCCGAGGTCGAATGACGTCGAGAGCGTCGATGGTCCTGATCGTCGTCGCCATGGCGTCATTGTTGTTCGTGCTCCCGGTGCTCCCCGGCGCGCTGCCCCGCGCGTCGGCCGTCAACTCCTGTGCTGGCAGCTTGTCTGAGTTCGCCTGGCAGCCGGGGCCCAACATCGTCGACGTCAATGGTGAGAAAACTTACCAGAGCAGGGGCGGCCAGCTGGCCCGCCTCCAGTGGAAATGGACGGTTGACGCCGACGCCAATCCAGGCGACACCATCACGATGACCCTGCCGGACCTCGTCGAGGTCTACCCCCTTCTGAAGCCTTTCGACGTCTATGACGGCTCGGGTGAGAAGGTCGGCACTGTCACCTGGGGGCCTGGCAAGGGCGCCACGGTCACGCTCACCCTCGGTAGTTACGTGAGTACCCACGGCTCGGTGTCGGGGTCCGCGTTCATCAACATCGTGTGGACGCAGGGGGCGGCTGTCGGCAAGCACGACCTCCTCTTCAAGGGGTGCAGGGGTGAGGCGACGCTGAAGTCCGAGCTCCTGCCTGAGCCCCCGGCCGGCACATTCGCCGTCAGTTCCAAGTACGGCCAGGTCGACTCAGGGAGGAATCAAGTCGTCTGGAGTCTCGGTATTGGCAGCGCCACGAAGCAGAACTACTCTGATGCCCAGCCGGTGATCGAGGACCCGGGTGGTGAGGGCTATGTTCTCAGCTGCGATAAATTGACTATTGACAACATCACGCCGCGCCCGTACGACAAAGTGGTGTACAACAAGAACTTCCTCGACAAGAGCAGGTACACCTGTGAGAAATTCGGTGAGCGCGGCATCAGGGTGACGATCAACAAGAACGCGGACGGCAACTACATTGATCGCTACGAGTCGTACTTTATGAAGATCTATGGAACTCTCGACCCCAATTACAAGGACTACGCGAAGCTCCATAACACCGCGAAGGTTAAGAACGGCCCCGATGTCGTTAAAGGCCCCGACTATGATGTGCCCGGTGAGGCAGAGGTCCCTGACGCTGGCGGAGAGGGCTCCGGCAAGCAGGTCAAGTTCTCCATCCAGAAGGAAGTGAGCGGGCCCGCCCCCGACGGGACCAAGTACTCCTTCGAGTACAAGTGCCTGGGGGACCAGTTCGCCCCGCTGCCCGCCGTGTCCGCCGGCGAGAAGACCACCAGCGCCACAACCAAGTCCTCAGCCAGGTGCACAATCAGGGAGAAGGATGTCCCCAAAGGCGTGACGGTGGCCTATGAGATCCAGAATCCCGATTCAGGGGCCACCCTCACCCCGGGCCCGAACGGTGAGGTCACCCTGACGTTCAAACTGGATTCCGAGGCCGATGTCAAGATCAAGGCGACCAACACCTTCCCCGCTGAGCTCCCCGCTTTCTCCGTGAAGAAGGAGACCTCTGACGGCAGTTTCGTCGTCGGCTCCACTGCGAGCACCCTGCGTCGCACCTACAGCGTGACGGTAACGAACACGGGCACGGGTCGGGGGACATCCCCGGAGGTCGTGGACATCCCCTCCACGCCCCAAGGATTCTCAATCGACAAGGTCGAGGTCGACGGCGTCAAGGTGGAGAAGAATCAGGCCGGGTACTACGTGACCCGAGGCGATGAGCTCGACGTCAAGGCCTCCAAGACCCACGAGGTGGTCATCACGTACAGCCTTGATCCCACGGCCATGGACTCGGGAAGCTTTGAGCTCCTCGGCCAGTGCCAGACGGGCGGGGCCGCCGCCGACTCCACGAAGGGCCTCTACAACAAGGTCACCATGGAGCAGGACTCCGATGGCGATGCCAACAACGATGCCTGCACCGTTGGTGAGGACCGCCGAGGGCGGGTCACGTGGACCAAGATCGACGCCGACACCCGCCAGGCCCTGGCCGGATCCGAATGGGAGATGAGCGGCGAGGGCATCCCCGCCGGCACGGTCATCACCGACTGCGTCGCTGATAACGCGGACTCATGCGCTCCTCAGGGCGGCAACGGCGCGACGGCTCTCTACGACCGCGATCCGAAGCCGGGCGCTTTCGATGTCCAGAACCTCCCCCTGGCGAACACCTGGCGGAAGCTCAGGGAGTCCAAGGCTCCCGCGGGCTACGTGCTTAACAAGCGCGCGCAGAACTTCATCACCCACGAGGGCGCTCCTCATCACAACTTCAGTAAGCCTTTCGAGAACTCCAAATCGCCGGTGCCGATGCTCCCGCTCACCGGTGGGATGGGATCGGATGTCTTCCTCATCAGTGGAGGCGTCGTCTTCCTCCTGGGAGTCGCCTGGGAGGCGGCCCGCAGGGTCCGATCCAAGCGACGGCCCGCGTCCCTCTGAGCCTGTGACGGCAGTGAGCGGCGGGTAGCCTGGGCCCATGTCTGAGACCCTGGAACCCGCCGCTCCCTCCGCCGCAGAACCCGCCGTCGACGCCCCCGGGGCGCCTGCCGCCCGCGCTCGTCCCGCGTCCGGCAGGCGCCCTCGCGTCGCAGTCGTCTTCGGGGGGCGCAGCGGTGAGCACACGATCTCCTGCGCCACCGCCGCCGGGGTCCTGTCCGCCATCGACCGGGATCGCTACGAGGTCGTGCCCATCGGCATCACCATGGAGGGGCGGTGGGTCCTCGTCGATGACGACCCCGCCGCCCTGGAACTCCGGGACGACGCCCCGCCCGTGCGCGTCACCGCCGAGGGCATGGGCCGCGGCGAGCTCGCCATGCGCATGGGAGGGGGAGCGCCGGTGGCCCTGACCAAGACCGGCCCCAGCGTCCTGGAGGAGATCGACGTCGTCCTGCCCCTCCTGCACGGCCCCTACGGCGAGGACGGCACCATCCAGGGAATGCTGGAGATGCTGGGCCTGCCCTACGTGGGCTGCGGAGTCCTGGCCTCCGCGGCGGGCATGGACAAGCAGGTCACCAAGGTCCTCCTCGCTGATGCCGGGATCGCCACCGCGCCGCACGTCGTCGTCGGCCCGCGCGCCTGGAAGCGCGATCCCGAGGCGATCCTCGCCGCCTGTCAGGAGCTCTCCTACCCGCTCTTCGTCAAGCCCGCCCGAGCGGGCTCGTCCCTGGGAATCACCCGCGTGGAGTCCCCCGAGCGCCTGCGCGCCGCCATCGAGGCCGCCCGCGAGGTGGACCCCAAGGTGCTCGTGGAGTCCGGGATTGAGGGCCGCGAGATCGAGGTCGCCGTCCTGGGGGGCCACGGTGACGACGCCCCGCGCGTGGCCGAGCCCGGCGAGATCGCCATGGACGCCGCCCGCGGCGCCGGCGAGTTCTACGACTACGAGACGAAGTACCTGGCGCACGACGCCGTCGCCATGGTCTGCCCGGCGCCCATCACCGCCCAGGAGCGCGAGCTCCTCATGGGCACCGCCGCCCGCGCCTTCGAGGCCATCGGCGCCGAGGGCCTGACGCGCGTGGACTTCTTCCTGACCCCCGACGGGCGGGCGATCGTCAACGAGGTCAACACGATGCCCGGGTTCACGCCCTTCTCCATGTACCCCTACATGTGGCGCAAGAGCGGCATGACCTACCCCGAACTCGTCACCGAGCTCATCGAGCTGGCTCTGGCCCGCCCCGTGGATGTCAACCGCTGAGGGAGCGGGCGCGCAGGACCCGCGCGCCCAGGGGCGGGGCGGGGACGAGGCGCGCCTGACCGTCGCGGACCTCGGCGAAGAGGGCCTGCTCGCCCGCTTCGCCCCCCTGCTGCCCCACGCGGTGGGCGAGGTCGTCGGCACGGGCGATGACTGCGCCGTCCTCGCCGCGCCGGACGGCCGCTACGCCGTGAGCACCGACATGCTCGTCGAGGGACGGCACTTCCGACTCGATTGGTCCACGCCGGAGCAGGTGGGCCGCCGTGCCGCCGCCCAAAACCTCGCTGATGCCGCCGCCATGGGGGCCCGGCCCACCGCGCTGACCGTGGGGCTGGCCATGCCGGGGACCACGCCGGTCGCCTGGGTGGAGGGGATGGTCGCCGGCCTGGGCGAGGCCTGCGCCGAGTGCGGCGCCGGCGTGGTCGGCGGCGACCTCGTGGGCGGCCGCGCCATCGTCATCTCCGTGACCGTCCTGGGTGATCTCCAGGGCCGCGCCCCCGTGACCCGCTCCGGGGCGCGGCCTGGGGACGCGATCGTCCACGTGGGCACCCCCGGGCGAAGCGCCGCGGGACTGGCCCTGCTCAGCGCTGGGATCGGGGTCGGGGAGGCCCCGGGCCTCCCGGGGCGGGGGCCGGCGCTCGCGGGCCTTCCCCGCGCCGTCGACGCGGGCACCCGCGCTCAGGCGCGCGCCTGCCTGGAGGCCTTCCGCGCGCCCCGGCCGCCCCTGGAAGCCGGCCCCGCCCTGGCGCGCTCCGGCGCGAGCGCGATGATGGACGTCTCGGACTCCCTGCTGCGCGATGGCGACAGGATCGCCCGCGCGAGCGGAGTCATCCTCGATTTCGACGAGCCCGCGACAGGAGAGGGCGCCCTCGCGGACGCGGTGGCCTCGCTTATGCCGGTGGCCCGCCTGCTCGCCGATGACGAGGCCGCCGCCTGGGCGATGGCCCGCGCGTGGGCTCTCACCGGGGGAGAGGACCACGGGATGCTGGCCACGGTGCCCGCGGAGGCCCTGGGTGCGCCCGCCGGTGCCGACAGGCTCCCGGACGGGGCGCGGGTCATCGGGCGCGTGCGCGAGGTGGGCGACGGCGAGTCGCCGGGCGCGCGCGTGGGAGGTCGCGCCCCCGGGGCCGGCCTCGGCTGGGATCACTTCGGCGGGTGAGGCCCCTCAGCGGACTTCGCTCGCGCATGACGAAGGCCGCCGCCCCAGGGGGCGACGGCCTCGACGTTGGGCCTCTGCGGGTGGGCGCGCGCTCAGACGTTGCGCGTGACCTTGCCGGCCTTGAGGCAGGACGTGCACACGTTGAGGCGCTTAGGGGCGCCCTTCACGAGCGCGCGCACGCGCTGGATGTTCGGGTTCCACCGGCGGTTGGTCCGCACGTGGGAGTGCGAGACGCTCTTGCCGAAGATGGGGCCCTTGCCGCAGACGTCGCACACAGCAGCCACGGATCTCTCCTGATCTTCCTTGCTTCAACGCTGGGGCCTCCTCGGCCCCGCGCCAGGTCTTACCGCCCGAGGCCGCGCCTCGGGCAACCAGGACACAATAGCGGAACCGCGCGCCGGGCCCCAACCAGCGCCGGCGTGGGCTCAGGCACACGACGACGGTACCCTGGTCCCCAGGCGCGCCGCCGATCGGGCGCGCGCATGAGCAACTGGGGAGGACGCCGCCATGGGACCACGCGCCATCAACGACCCCGGCCCCGCCCCCCGCCTGGACGCCCCGGCCCTGCGCCGCTGGCTCGCCCTGGCCGCCTCCGTCGCGGAGCGCTCCCGGAACCTGGTGGACTCCCTCAACGTTTTCCCCATCCCAGACGCCGACACCGGAACCAACGTCCTGCTCACCCTGCGCTCCGCCCTCGACGCCGTCGGGCTCCTGCCCCCTGGCGCCGATGCCGCCCAGACCAGCCGGGCCATCGCCGACGGCGCCATCCGCGGCGCGCGCGGCAACTCCGGACTCCTCGTCTCCCAGGCCCTGGCCGCCCTGGCCGAGGCCTTCGCGAGCGCCCCCGATCCCGCCGGGCTGCGCCCTGTCGAGCTCGTCCACGCCCTGGAGCAGATGGCCTCCAGCACCTGGGCGGCCGTCTCCCGGCCCGTCACCGGCACCCTGCTCACCGTGGCCTCCGACGCCGCCTCGGCCGCCCGCGACGCCCTCGCCGCCGCCGGCCCCGAGCAGCCCGCCACCCCGGTCCTTATCGCCACCGCCGCCGCCCTCGGCGCCCAGGAGAGCGTCGTCGAGACCGGGGGGCTGGGGCACGGCCCCGTTGACGCCGGCGGCGCCGCCCTCATGCTGCTGCTCACCAGCCTCGCCGACACCCTCGACACCGCCGCCGGCCCCGCGCCGGGCCCCGTCCCCAGCCCCGCCACCGACGTGTCCCTCCAGATGCTCACCGATCTCGCCGCCGGCGCCCCCCACCAGGGCGCGCCCGAGCACGTGTCCACCGGAGAGTTCGAGGTCATGTACCTCCTGGAGGCCACCAGCGCCCAGGCCTCCCGCCTGCGCGCCACCCTGGAGGGCATCGGCGACTCCGTGGGCGTCGTCGGCACCCCCGACGCCCTCGGCGTGGGCCTCTTCCAAGTCCACGTCCACACCGACACCCCCCGAGCTGCCCTGCCCCGGGCCGGCCGCGCCCGCCAGATCTGCGTCCACCATCTCGCGCCCACCCCGCTCATCGCCGAGGCCGACGAGCCCCCCGCCCCCTGGCTGGAGGCCGGCGGAGGTGACAGCCGCGTCGTCTCCTTCGAGCGGCTCGCCGCGCGCCGCGCCCGCCGGGGCGCCGGTGGGCCGGTCCCGCGCCCCTCCCACCCGCGCCCCGCCTCGCGCATCGGCGTCATCGCCTGCACCCGCGCCCCCGGCCTCATCGAGCAGCTCGCCCGCGCCGGTGCCGCTGTCGTCCTCGATCCCAGGCGCGAGGGCATCACCCGCGCCGCCGGGGACCTCGGCGCCGACGAGGTCATCGTCCTGCCCTGCGACGACGCCGCCACCACCGCCGCTCACGAGGCCGCCCGGGCCCTGGCGGCCCGCGCCGCCAGCGCGTCCCCCGGCGGGGCGGAGGGCACCCACCTGACCATCGGCGATACCGACGACGAGGCCCAGGTCCTCGCCGCCACCGTCGCCCTGGCCGGCCAGGCCGAGCGCGAGGGCGTCCAGATCGGCGATCTGGCCCGCCGCGCCTGGCGCGCCGCCGCCCACGTGCGCACCACCGCGCTGAACGGGGCCGCCGCCGAGCCCGACGCCGTCGCCCGCGCCGTCACCGCCTCCCTGCGCGCAGACGACGAGATCCTCACCGTCATCCTGGGCCGCTCCGCCCTCCCCGACGTCGGCTTCATGGCCCGCGAGGCGGCCCAGCGCCCCACCGGGGCCGCCGCCGACCCCTACGGCGGGGAGGACGGCGGCGGCGCCGCGGACAGCGCGGACGCCGTCGAGGTCATCGTCCTTGCCGGCGACCAGCCCACCCCCGACGTGCTCCTCGCCTTCGAATGACGCGGTGAGGAAGCGCCCATGAGTCCGAGCCCGCCCCACGGCCCAGCCGCCGGCGCCCCCGGCGCCACGCACCGTCCGCCCGGCTCTGTCCCCTTCCTGCTCCGCCCGCTTGACAAGGTCCTGGGCAAGCGCACCGCCGACCAGCTCGCCAAGCAGGGCGCCACCACCGTGGCCGGGCTCCTGCGCCTCCTGCCGCGCCGCTACGACACCTGGGGCGAGCTCACCGACCTCGCCACCCTCGTCGAGGGAGAGCAGGCCACTCTCCAGGCCGAGGTCGTCCGCTCGGCGGCCCGCCGCACGCGCTCCGGTCGGCCGCCAGCCATCCTCGAGGCCACCGTCACCGACGGCTCCGGCCTCATGGACGTCGTCCTCTTCGGCGCCGCCGGGCTCATGAGCGCCCACGCCGCCCAGCTCGCCCCCGGCTCCACCGTCCTGCTCAGCGGCAAGGTCGGCATGCGGCAGGGCCGTCGCCAGCTCGCCAGCCCCCGCTTCCAGGTCCTCACCGATCTCGACGACGCCGAGCGAGAGGCCCTCCTGGCCCGCCCCGTCCCCATCTACCCGGCCACCGACGCCCTGCCCTCCTGGCGGGTCGCCAAGGCCGTGCGCGCCGTCCTCGACCAGCTCGGCCCCGAGGACGTCCCCGACCCCATCCCCGCCGACCTGCGCGACTCCGAGGGCCTCATCGACGCCCTGACCGCCTACCGGTGGGTCCACATGCCGCAGGACCCCTCCCAGTGGAAGGCCGCCCGGGCTCGCCTGCGCCATGAGGAGGCCCTCGTCACCCAGACCGCGCTGGCGCAGCGGCGGGCCGAGCACGCCGCCACCCGCACCGCCGTCGCCTGGCCCGAGCCAGAGGCCAGCGGGAGCCTGCGGGCCGCCCTCGACGCCTCCCTGCCCTTCTCACTCACCGAGGGCCAGAGGCGCGTCGGTGACGAGCTCGCCGCCGCCCTGGCCTCCGCCACCCCCATGCAGCGCCTCCTCCAGGGCGACGTCGGCTCCGGCAAGACCCTCGTCGCCCTGCGCGCCATGGCCCAGGTGGTCGGCGGCGGGGGGCAGGCCGCCCTCCTCGCCCCCACCGAGGTCCTGGCCGCCCAGCACCGCGACTCCCTCGCCGCGCTGCTCGGCTCCCTGGCCAGCGCGGGCACCCTTGAGTCCTCCCTGCTCACCGGGCCCGGCCAGGCGCCCGCCCCCACCACGGCGCTCCACCTTCTCACCGGTTCCACCCCTGTCCCCGAGCGGCGCCGCATCCTCGCCGCGCTGGCCGCAGGGGAGCCCGGCATCGTTGTGGGCACCCACGCCCTGCTCTCCCAGACCGTTCGGACGCCCTTCCTCGGGCTCGTCGTCGTCGATGAGCAGCACCGCTTCGGCGTGGCCCAGCGCGACGCCTTGCGCGAGCGCCCCGGCATCACCGACCCCGCCACCGGCCAGGTCCGCACCCCCCACCTGCTCGTCATGACCGCGACCCCCATCCCGCGCACCATCGCCATGACCGTCTTCGGGGACCTCGCCACGAGCGTCCTGGACGAGTTGCCCGCCGGGCGCAGCCCCGTGGAGACCTTCCTCGTGCCCTGGGAGCGCCAGAGCTGGGTGGAGGGGCTGTGGCGCCGCGCCGCCACCGAGATCGCCGGCGGTGGGCGGGTCTACGTGGTCTGCCCCCGCATCGAGGCCGGCGACGGCGCCACGACGGGGGAGGAGGCCCCGGAGCCCCCCGCCGGAGACCCGCTCGATGGCCCCGCCGGGGGAGCGGGGGATGGCGCCCCCGACCGGGCGCTCGCCGCCGTCGAGGACTGGGCTGAGCGCCTCGCCCGCGAGCCCGCCCTGGGCGGGGCCGGGGTCGGCGCCCTGACCGGTCGCATGACCTCGGCGGAGAAAGACGCCGCCATGCGGGCCTTCGCCTCGGGAACCGCCCCCGTGCTCGTGGCCACCACGGTCATCGAGGTCGGGGTCGACGTCCCCGAGGCCACCATGATGGTCATCCTCGACGCCGACCGCTTCGGCCTGTCCCAGCTCCACCAGCTGCGCGGGCGTGTGGGCCGGGGCGGCAGGCCCTCGGTGTGCATGGCCGTCACCGGGGCCGAGGTCGGCTCGCCCGCCTACCACCGGCTGCGCGCCTTCGCCTCCACCCTCGACGGTTTCGCGCTGGCCGAGGCCGACCTCGATCTGCGCAGCGAGGGCAATGTCCTGGGCGCCGCCCAATCCGGGCGCCGCAGTGACCTCGACCTGCTGCGGGCGCGCCGCGACGCCGCCCTCATCGAGCGCGCCCGCGCCCAGGCCGAGACCATCATCGCCGCCGACCCGGCGCTGGCCGAGCACCGCGCGCTCGCGGCCGCCATCGCCGACCGCCTCGACGACGAGGCCCGCGCCTACCTTGAGCGCTCCTGAGCGCCGCCGCTCATGGGGGAGGGGCTCTCCGCCGCCGAGGAGCCCGGGGGCTGCCGCCGATGGCAGCAGGACGCCCGGGGCGGCGACGCGGCCCGCCAGCACGGGCGATCAGCCGTCGTCGGGGTCGGGCTCGGCGAACCAGACCGTGGTCTCGCCGTACTTCTTCAAGGCGAAGCGGCGCAGGCCCGCGGGCCACTCCGGCTCGCCCGAGCGCGCGGCCCGCTCGACGACGACCACCGAGGCCTCGGCCAGCCACGGGTCCTCCGCGCGCGTCAGCGGGGCGAGGATCGCGCCGAGGCCCGCCGCGTCCATGCCGTAGGGCGGATCGATGAGCACCAGGTCCACCGGCGCCCCCGCGACGCCGGCCAGATACCCCGCGGCGCTCGCCCTGACCGTCCGCACGCCCGCCAACCCCAGTGAGCGCGCGTTGCGCCGGCACGCGGCCACCGCGCCCGGCGCCGAATCCACCAGCGCCACCTCGACGGCCCCCCGGCTCGCCGCCTCCAGTCCCAGGGCCCCCGAGCCCGCGCACAGGTCCAGCACGCGAGCGCCATCGACCACCCCCAGGTGCTCCAGGCGGGAGAACAGGGCCTCGCGCACGCGCTCGGAGGTGGGGCGCGTCCCCGACACCGGCACCTCAAGCCGCCGGCCACCGGCGCTGCCCGCCACGATCCTCGTCATGGGCCGGAGCCTACGCGACCCCGCGTCGGCCCGCCCGGCTCCCTCCGGCGCGCGTCCCGCACGCGCGCCGGCCCCGCCGCTAGCGTGGGGCCATGCCCATGCCGTCCGAGTCCGCCCCACCGCCCCCGCCGGCGGCGCCCCTCGCGAGCGCCCTGGCGGTCTACCCGGGCAGTTTCGACCCCATCACCCTGGGGCACCTGGATGTCATCCGCCGTGCGGCCGCCCTCTTCGACGAGGTCATCCTCGGCATCGCCCACAACGCCGCCAAGGCCGGGCGCCACCTGCTCGACATCGACACCCGCGTGAGACTCGCCCGCGGCGCCGTCGAGGGCATCGAGGGCGCGCGCGTCGAGATCATCCCCGGGCTGCTCGCCGACTTCTGCCGGGAGCGAGGGGCCAGGGCCATCGTCAAGGGCCTGCGCAACGGTGCCGACCTCGACGCCGAGGCGCCCATGGCGCTGGCCAACCGGGAGCTCGGCGGGCCCGAGACGGTCCTGCTCATCGCCTCCCCGGCCCACGCCCACGTCTCCTCCTCCCTGGTCAAGGACATCGCAGCCCACGGCGGCGACATCGCCCCCTACGTCCCGCCGGCCGTTGCCACCGCGCTGTGCCAGCGCCTGGCACCACTGCCGGGCCCTGACCGCCCGCACCCGGGCCCTCAGACCACCTCACCCGCCCGATCCTGAAGGACTCAGCCGTGACCAAGCAGCACGACGCGTCAGATGACCTCCTCGACATCCTCGACGCCCTCGACGAGCTCATCGCCACCGCGCGCTCCATGCCGATGAGCGCCTCGGCGATCGTCAACCGGGACGACGCCCTCGACCTCATCGACCGCGCCCGCCGCTCCGTGCCCACCGCCATCCACCGCGCCCAGGCGATCGTCGCCGACGCCGACGCCGTCCTGGCTCGCAGCCATGACGAGGCCGAGCGCATCGTGGTCCACGCCCACGAGGAGGCCGAGCAGATCGTGGCGGGGGAGAACATCGTGCGCATGTCTAATGACCGCGCCGACGAGATCATCGCCGCCGCCGAGGAGCGCGCCTCCTCCCTGCGCAGGGGCGCCGATGAGTACTCCGACCGCTCCCTGGCCACCCTGGAGGCCGAGATCGCCAAGATCTCCGAGCAGATCCGCTCCGGGCGCGAGGTCCTCGCCTCCCGCCTGGGCGCCTGGGACGGCATCATCGGAGGCCAGGGCGACTCCTCAGACTCCCAGCGCTCGTCGTGGTGACGCCACCGGCGCGAGGGGTCCTTCTCACGGCGGCGCTCGCCATCAGAGCGCGCGCGGGGCGCCGCCCAGCGAGTACATTCGGCGCGTTCGCACTCCTGGAGGAATCATGAACGGACTCGTCGTCGACATCCTCGACCTGCCACCGACCATCGGCGCCACCAAGCAGGTCCACCTCGACCTGGTCGCGCCCGAGGACCTGGGCGCCGAGGTCATCGGGGCGGAGCCCGGCAGCCCCCTGGTCGTCGACGCCGCCCTGGTCTCGATGGAGGACGGCGTGCTCGTTCGCGGCACCGCCCAGGCGCGCATCCACGGCGAGTGCGTGCGCTGCCTGACCAGCATCGACGAGGATCGGGAGATCACCTTCGACGAGCTCTACCTCCTGCCTAACAAGGCCGCCGAGGCCCGCGCTGACGAGGAGGATGAGGAGGCCGACGACCTCTTCGTGGCCGGGGAGACCACCATCGACCTCGAGCCAGCCCTGCGGGACGCCCTCATCCTGGGCCTGCCCATGCGCCCCCTGTGCCGCCCCGACTGCGCGGGCTTGTGCTCGCAGTGCGGGGAGCGGCTCGACGACCTGCCCGCCGACCATCACCACGACACCATCGACCCCCGCTGGGCCGCCCTGTCCGAGCTGCTGCCCGGCTCCGACGAGGAGCGGGACTGATGGGGCGCCGCACCCCGCCCCCCGACCGTGACGACGTTGAGACGCTCCTGTACCGCTGGGGAGAGCGGATCGACCCCGACCTGTTGGACCTCGCCCTGACCCACCGCTCCTGGGCCCATGAGAATGGCGGCCTGCCCACCAATGAGCGCCTGGAGTTCCTCGGCGACTCCGTGCTCGGCATCGTCGTCACCGAGCGGCTCTTCCGCTCCCACCCCGAGTCTCCGGAGGGCCAGCTCGCCAAGATGCGTGCCGCCACCGTCTCCGAGCCGGCCCTGGCCGCCGTGGCCCGCGACCTGGGCCTGGGGGAGTTCATCAAGCTCGGCAAGGGGGAGGCCCTCTCCGGGGGGAGGGACCGCGCCTCCATCCTCTCCGACACTGTCGAGGCCCTCATCGGCGCCACCTACCTGACGGCCGGCCTGGAGCCCACGCGCGCCGTCGTCGAGAGGCTCGTCTCCCGCTTCCTGGCCACCGCCCGCACCCGCGGCGCCGGACTGGACTGGAAGACCAGCCTCCAAGAGCTCGCGGCCGCCCACTCCATGGGCCTGCCCTCCTTCTCGGTCGACGGCGTCGGCCCGGACCACGACCGCTCCTTCTCCGCGCGCGCCATCATCGACGGCGAGGTGATGGGCGAGGGCGAGGGCCGCTCCAAGAAGATCGCCGAGCACGCCGCCGCCGAGGCCGCCTACGCCGCGATCCTCGCCGCCAAGGGCGATGGCGGCCTCGATCTGCCCGGCGTCAACGAGGCCCTCAGGCAGGACCTGGCCGACCACTCGCGGCGCGCGGCCACCGCGCGGACGACCGCGCGCCCAAGGGACTGAGCCCGTGCCCGAGCTCCCCGAGGTCGAGTCCGTCCGCGCGGGCCTCGCCCGGCACCTGACGGGACGGCGCGTCGCCGACGTCGAGATCCTCGATCCCCGGCCCCTGCGCCGCCAGGACGGCGGGCCGGAGGCCTTTGCCCAGGCGCTGCGCGGGCGCGTGATCACCGGCGCCGTGCGCCGGGGCAAGTTCCTGTGGCTCCCCCTCGACGACGGGCGGGCCCTGTCGGCCCACCTCGGCATGAGCGGCCAGCTCCTCGTGCGCGGGACCGCCGCCCCGGCGGCCGCCGCCGCGCCCGGGGCTCCTCTCAGCCCTCCGGGCGAGTCGCCGCCGGACCTGACCGCCACTCGCGCCCCGAGCCTCGTGCGCGATCTGTCCTCCCACCCTCGGCACCTGCGCATCCGGCTGCTCTTGGCCCCCCGGCCCGGGGATGCCCCCGGCGGCGCGGCGCTGGACCTCGTTGACCAGCGGATGCTCGGCGGCATGCGCGTCACCGAGCTCGTGCCCACCCTTGATGGCGCCCCGGGCGGGCAGGGCTCGCCGGAGCCGCTGGTCCCCGCCGATGCCGCCCACATCGCCCGCGACCTCCTGGACCCGGCCCTGGACTGGGCGGCCGCCGTCGCCAGGGCCCGCTCCTCGCGCCGCGCCATTAAGACCGTCCTCCTGGATCAGGGCATCATCTCCGGAATCGGCAACATCTACGCCGACGAGGGGCTGTGGCACGGGGGAGTCCACGGCTCGCGGCGGACCTGCGCTCTCAGCCGGCAGGCGGTGGAGCGCGTCCTGAGGGCCACGGGGGGCGTGATGGAGCGGGCCCTGGCCGTGGGAGGCACCAGTTTCGACGCGCTGTACGTCGACGCCGAGGGCGCCCCCGGCTATTTCGCGCGGTCGCTGGCCGTCTACGGGCGGGCGGGTCGCGAGTGCCGGCGCTGCGGCGCCACCCTCCGCTCCGAGGTGATCGGCGGGCGCTCCCACACGTCCTGCCCCCGCTGTCAGAGGCGTGCGCGGGACGCGCGGGTGACCCGCGCGGGACGGCCTTTGTGACGTAGGTCCTCAGACGCTGCTAGTGTCAGGCTCATGCCGAATGCTGCAACGCCCGGGACGGTCCGCGTCATGATCGTGGACGACCACGAGATCGTCCGCCGCGGGATCGCTGAGATCATCGACCGAGCCGATGGCATGGAGGTCGTGGCCGAGGCCGCCTCGAAGGCGGAGGCCGTGCGCCGTGCCGAGCTAGTGCGCCCCGACGTCATGCTCGTCGACCTCCAGCTGCCCGACGGCACCGGCATCGAGGTCATGCGGGAGATCCGCGACTCCGTGCCCACCGCCCTGCCCATCGTCCTGACCTCCTTCGACGACGATGAGGCCCTCGCCGAGGCGCTGGAGCTCGGTGCCCGCGCCTACCTGCTCAAGACCGTGCACGGCGCGGAGATCAGCGACGTCGTGCGCGCGGTGGCCTCCGGCCGCGTCCTGCTGGATGAGCGCACGGTCACGCGCCGCCGCGCCGACCACGATGACCCCACCGCCGAGCTCACCAACGCCGAGCGCAAGGTCCTTGAGCTCATCGGCGACGGCCTGTCCAACAGGGAGATCGGCGAGAGGCTGGGCGTGGCGGAGAAGACCGTCAAGAACCACATCACCTCGCTACTGGCCAAGATGGGCCTCCAGCGCCGCACGCAGGTGGCCGCATGGGTGGCGGGGCAGCGGGCCTCCGGCTGGCGCAACAAGAACTGAGACTCCGCCCGGGCCCGGCTGGGCGGCCCGCGGCCCCGGATCTAGGCGTGGTCCAGCGGCACGATCCAGGTGAAGATCGTCCCCCGTCGGGGTCCATCCGAGCGCGCCCTGGGCCCGATGGAGAAGCTGCCGCCGTGGCGCCTGGCCCGCTCGGCCATGTTGGCGGTCCCGGAACGGCGCGTGACCGCGGGATCCACCCCGACGCCGTCGTCGCGGCAGGCGATCGCGACGAGCGGCCCGGTCATGCCCGCCCAGCTCTCTTCGATGCGCTCGGAGGCCGGCAGCACGCCGTTGATCCGCACGTGGATCGTCGCCGAGGAGGCCCGGGCGTGGCGGGCCACGTTGCTCAGCCCCTCCCGCACGACGGCGACCATGTCATCGGCGACGTCGTCATCCACGGAGGCGGCGATCGCCCCTGACAACTCGGGGTGGGCGCCCCCGCCCTCCTCGGTGAGGGAGTGGCCGTCGACGGTGATGAGCAGGGAGGGCGCGAAGCCGAGCGAGGTGCGCGCCAGGGAGGCCTCGCGCCGCAGCCTCTCGACGAGGCCGACCTCCTCATCGCGGTCCCGCAAGGAGTGGACGATGGCGCGGATCTGGCTCACCGAGTCGTCGACGGCGGACAGGACCGAGTCCAGGATGCCGCGCATCGCCTCGCAATCGGCGTCATTCTCGCGCAGGCGGTCCCGGGCGGCCGTCACCCGCATCCCGGTGGCGAAGAGTTGCTGGATCGCCAGGTCGTGGAGGTCCCGCCCGATGCGGGCGCGCTCATCGAGGAGGTTGGCCATCTCCTCGGCGTGCTGGGCGTCGGCGAGCTCGAAGGCCATGGTGGCCTGACCCGCGACGAGTTCGGCGATCTCCAGGTCGTGCTGAGTGAAGGGGGCCTCCCCGGGCTCGCGCAGCAGCAGCATGACGCCGACCCCCCGGTCGCGGTGGATCATCGGGGCGTAGAGCGCCGGGCCGAAGCGCGCCAGCGCCTCCACCTTGAGATCCGCCGCGCCCCAGGCGTCGATGAGAGAGGGGACGATCAGGCCGGTGCGCCGCGCGAGGGTGGACATGGCGCGCCCGGTGGGAGGGAAGTAGGTGCCGATGAGCTCGTCGGCATGGTGCCCATCGGCGATCTCGCAGATCCAGGTGTCGCCCACGCTGGGCAGCACGAGGGCGGAGGTGCCGGCGTGGGCCACCTCCCGCACGCGTCGCGCGATGAGGGTGAGGGCGTCGTCCTGCTCCGCCCCGGACAGCAGGAGGGTGGTGATCTCCTGGGACAGGGCCATCCACTGCTCGCGGTCCCGGGCCTGGCGGTACAGGCGGGCGTTCTCGACGGCGATGGCAGCCGCCTCGGCGAGTGTCACCACGGCGTGGATGTCGGCGCGCCCGAAGCCCCCCGGGCGGTCGCCCAGGTAGAGGCGGCCGAAGAGCCGCCCGTGGGCGCGGACCGGCACCGACAGCATGGCACCGGGCTCCTCCCCCTCGATGACCCCGGTGAACGCGGTGGTGCCCGACAGGTCGTTGACGACGACGACGCCCCGGGGGACGCCCTCGACCGGCCTTCCGTCCATGAGGCCGGGAGCATCCGGGTCTTCGATGGCAGGGGCGCCGCCGAGGACCCGCTGGAGGATCTCGGGGCGATCCCCCACGAGGTTGGGGACCCGGCCGGTGGACGGGGGAGCGGCCGCGTCAGGTTCGACGACGGCGTCCTTGCTCACGGCGATCGTGCCCCATGCGGCGCCGGTGATCGAGCAGGCCGAGTCCACCAGGCGCCGCAGCGCCTCGGTGACCCGCAGCGAGCTGGTCAGGCGCAGGGCCGCCTGGACGACGTCGGCCGCGCGCTCCCAGGGCGGCCCATCGTCCCGGCCCCCCCTGGCCGCCGCGGGCGCCTGGTGGGCGTGGACGGCGTAGGCCAGGGGACCACCTGGGCGCGGCTCCCGAGCCTCGTCATGCTCAGTCATCGGCGTCCTCCTGCGAAAGCGACCAGCGGTAGGCCTGAGAGTTCCTCATGAGTTCCTCATGCGTGCCGCGCGCCAGGACGGTGGCGGGCTCGCCGCGATCGCGGTCCGATTCCCCCGGGCGGCCCAGCACGAGGATCTCGTCGGCATCCGCCAGGGCGCTCAGCCGGTGCGTGATGAGCAGGACGCCCCGCTCCCGGCTGCCGGCGTCCAGCAGATCGGCCACGAGACGGTCGGCTGTGGCGGCGTCGAGATGCTCCCCGGGCTCGTCGATGAGGAGCAGCGGCGCGGGGGCGGCCAGGGCTCGGGCCAGGAGCAGTCGGCGCCGCTCCCCGCCTGAGATGCTGGTGGCCCCGGTGCCCAGGGGCGTGTCGAGCCCCGCGGGCAGGGCATCGAGCCAGGATGCCAGCCCCGCCCGCTCGATAAGCGCGGTGGCGCGCTCGGGCGCCAGGGCTCCGTCGGCCACCCTGAGGTTCTCCAGGACGCTGGTGCCGAAGACGTGGGCGTCCTCCGCGGTGAGCGTGAGCCGGCCGGCCACGTCCCGTCGCTCGGCGCCCCAGGGGGGAGCGCCGTCGATCGTGATCTCGCCGGCCTTGGGCTCGATGAGCCCGGCGAGGGTGAGCAGCAGGGTGGTCTTGCCGATTCCGGAGGGACCGATGATCGCCAGGCGGCGCCCGGGGGCCAGGTCGAGGTCGATGCCCGAGGCGACGACCGGCCCTGCGGGCCAGCCGACGGACAGGCCCCGGGCGCGCAGCCGGGGCCCTCCCTCCACGATCTCGGGGAGGGGCGACGGCTCGGGCACGCGGGCGGCGGAGGCCTCCGCGGCCTCCACGAGCTCGACGACGCGCCGGGCGGCTCCCGCCGAGCGGACGAGCTGGACGCTGGCCGGGCCGAGCGCGGCGACCGCCTCGAAGGCGGACAGGGGCACTAGGACGATGACGGCCAGCATGACCGGGGAGAGCTGTCCACTACTCACCGCGGGTATCCCCGTCAGGAGGGCGCCGATGACGGCCAGTCCCAGGGCGGCGATATCCAGCGCGGCGGCGACCGCCGCTGGCCGGGCCCCCGCGTCACGGGAGGCGGCAAGGCGTTTCTCGGCGCGCGCCACCTCCTCCATGAGCCGCGGCATGCGCCCCGAGACGCTGAGCTCGGATCCGGACTCGATGGCGGTAAGCGCATGGGCGGAAAGATCCGTTGCCTGCTCCTGGCGCGCCAACTCGGCCGCCCTGGCCGAGCGGATGGTGATGGCCGGCCCGACGATCCCGGATAGGAACAGGCAGGCGGCGAGGATGAGACCCGCGGGCCAGTGGACGATCGTGATCCCCGCCACGGTCCCTGTGCTCACGGCGATGGCGATGGCCATGGGCAGGTAGGCGCGGATGACGATATCCCCGACGGCGTCGATGTCCGCTCCCACACGGGCCAGGACATCGCCGCGGCGCAGCCCCGCCACTGTGTCGGTGCGAGAGCCGGCCAGGGTCTCATAGAGGCGGGCGCGCAGCGCGCTCATCCCGCTCAGGGCGGTGGAGTGCGAGACGAGGCGCTCGCAGTAGCGCAGGACCGAGCGCGAGGTGCCGAAGAGCCGCACCGCGACGGGCGCCACGCCGAGCGCGGCAATATCGGGGATCTCGGCCGCCCGCGCGATGAGCCATGCGGCCACGGCGCTGAGGCTGACGGCGCTGCCCAGGCCCAGGGCCCCGGCGATGACGGACATGGCGAACCGGCGGCGGTCGAGCCCGAGCAGGTCCACGGCGCGCCGCAGCGCTCGCCGCTCGTCGATGGTGAGGGGGGACGGGAGCACGCTCATCGCCCCTCACCGGTCCCAGCGGGGGCGCTCGCGGCGATCGCCTCGCCGGGCGCGGTCATCGCGGCGTCGAGACCGAGGGCCGAGCGGACCTCGATGACGTCGTCGGCGATGGCGATGAGGGCCTGACGGTGGGCGATGACGATGATCGTCCGCCCAGCGGCCCGAAGCGCCTCGACGGCCCGCAGCACATGGGCCTCGCTGGCGGCGTCGAGGTGGGCCGTGGGCTCGTCGAGCACGACGAGGGGCCTGGGCGCCAGGAGGGCGCGGGTGAGCGCGAGGCGCTGGCGCTGGCCGACGCTCAGGCCGACCCCGCCCTGGCCGATCGGGGTCAGCCAACCGCGCTCCAGGGAGGCGATGACCTCATCGAGACCGGTCTGGGTCGCGGCCCGCTCGACCGCCCCGGGAATGGGGGCGCCGGCGGCCTCGAGCGCGGCGGCCCCATCCTCGCCCAGGACGTGGTCGAGGATCGTTCCCGGCAGGATGGCTGGGCGCTGGGGCACCCAGGAGATCTGCTCCCACCAGGTGGTGGGGTCGATGTCCGCCAGGTCGATGGGCGCGTCGGCGAGCGCCCCTGGGGAGCCGCCGGGCGGGGGGCTGATGAGCACGCGGCCGCGGTCGGGGGGCAGGAGGCCGAGGAGGACCTGGGCGGTGGTGGTCTTGCCGGCCCCGGAGTCACCGGTGAGCGCCACGAGCCGGCCGGGGCGGATGACGGCGGTCAGGGCGTGGGGCGCCCAGGCGCCCCGGGCTGCGACAGACAGGTCCTCGACGCGGATGGTGGCGGTGGCGAGGGAGGGCGCGGCAGTGGTGCCGCGCTCCGGGACGGGGGTCTCGAGAATAGAGAAAACGGCCTCGGCGGCGGCCACGCCGTTGGCGGAGGCATGGAAGTGGAAGCCCACTTGGCGCAGGGGGTTGAAGATCTCCGGGGCGATCATGATGACGAGGAGGCCGGTGGCCAGATCGAGGTCGCCGTACAGGAGCCGGAATCCGACCTCGACGGCGATGATCGCGACCGACAGCGTGGTGATGAACTCGAGGACCGCGCCGGACAGGAAGGCGACGCGCAGGGTGGACATCGTGGTGGCGTTGTAGGCCTCGCCCAGTGCCCGCACGCGCTTGACCGGGCCGATCTCGCGGCCCAGGGCCTTGAGCGTCGGCAGGCCCGCGATGAGGTCGAGCACCTGGGATCCCAGTTGCTCCATCGCGGCGAGGCGCTGCGTGGAGTGCTTCTGGGTTAGACGGCCGATGAGGATCATGAACACCGGGATGAGGGGGATCGTGAGCACGACGGCGATGGTCGACGGGATGTCGGCCGCGAGCATCACAGCGCCGGTCATCGGGGTGACGGTGGCGGCCAGGAGGAGCTGGGGCAGGTAGCGGACGAAGTAGGGCTCGAGGTCATCCAGCCCCCTGGTGAGGAGGGTTGTGGTGTCGGCGCCGTGGGCGGACTGCCACCGGGGGCCGAGCGCCGCCGCGCGGGCCAGGACGAGGCGCCGAAGCTCGATAATCGTGGAGGTGGCCGCCCGGTGGGCCCGGCCCTCCTGGACGAGCACGACCAGCGCGCGCGCTGCCGCCACGCCGGCCAGCGCCGCGATCAGGCCTCCCTGCTCGCCCAGGCGGGCCTGGTCGAGGATGACGGGGGAGATGATCCGGGAGATGAGCCAGGCCTGGGCGACCACGAGAACCGCTGTGAGGACGCCTGTCGCAGCGGTCAGGGCCACGTAGCGCCTGGCGGAGCGCGCGTAGCGCATGAGGCGTGGGTCAAGGGGTTTCACGGCGTCCATCCTAGGGGGAGGCTCTTGAACAACGGTTTATAGGGGTTGACTATTTTGCAGGGCGACTGCGCGGCGTGACGATGATCGCCGCTCGGCCCATCGAGGCCGAGCGGCGATCATCATGCGCGGTGCGCGGGTCCTCCCCGCAAAGGGCCTTCCCCGGCGCGCGGGTGGGTAGGGCTCAGTAGCCGATCACGGCCTCGGGCTGGGCGGAGTCGCGCACCTTCGTGGGATGCAGGCCGCCCACGCCGGGGGTGATGTCCTCGACGCTGACGCGCCCGGCGAACACCTTGTAGGACCAGATCGTGTAGAACAGCACGACCGGGACGAACACGGCGGCCGCCACCGTCATGATCAGCAGGGTGACATCGGCGGAGGCCGCCTGCTGGATCGTCAGGGAGTAGGCCGGGTCGATGGACGAGCGCATGACATCGGGCGCCATGGCGGAGAAGATGAACGCCACGGCGAAGGCGATCGCCGCGAAGTGCAGCCCGAACGCCATCCCGAAGCGGCCGCGGTGGCTCATAAGCAGGGAGCCGACGAGGCTGGCGGCGGCGACGATGAGCGGCAGCCAGGCCAAGGCGTTGGGGGAGTAAGCCACCTGCGCCCACAGGGCCCACACTGCGGTGAGCGCCGTGGAGGCGCAGCCGGAGCGCACGGCGAAGGAGCTGGCGCGCTCGCGAAGCGCCCCGGTGGTCTTCAGGGCGGTGAACAGCGCGCCATGGGTGAGGAAGAGCGCGCAGGTCACCGCGCCGCCCAGAAGGGTGAACGGGGTGAGCAGCGAGAAGAATCCTCCGGTGAGCTGATGCGAGGCTCCGCGCAGAAGCGAGCCGGCCGGGACGCGTGACGGGTCCACGGCCGCCCTGCTCGCCGTCTCGATGACCTCGATCTTCATGCCCTGCACCAGGTTGGCGAAGGCCACGCCCCACAGCACGGCGGGAATCCACGCGCTGATCGTGTGGGCCCAGTCCCACCAGTCCCGCCAGCGCTGGGAGTTGATCTTGATGCGCCACTCGATGGCGCAGATGCGCACGATCAGGCACAGCAGGATGAGGAACAGCGGCAGATAAGCGCCGGAGAAGAGGGTGCCGTACCACTCCGGGAAGGCGGCGAAGGTCGCGCCGCCGGCGGTGAGCAGCCAGACCTCGTTGCCGTCCCAGTGAGGCCCGATCGTCCCCATCATGGCGCGGCGCTCGCGCTCGTCGCGGCCGAGGATCCTCAGGAGCATGCCGACTCCGAAGTCGAAGCCCTCAAGGGCGAGGTAGCCGGTCCACAGGACGGCGATAAGGATGAACCAGAGAGCCGAGAGCGTCATGGTCGTGTTCTTCCTTCCCGACTTCAGTACTCGAAGGACAGCAGGGCGGGGGCGCCCGCGGTCCTCGTGGATTCACTCTGCCCGGAGGCCTTGGACGTGGAGGCGGTCGCCGGATCGACCGGGGTGCGCACGCCCTCGTGGATGTAGCGGCGCAGGAGGTAGAACCAGATGACCCCCAGGATCGCGTAGAGGAGGGTGAAGATCACCATGGAGGCCAGGACGGTTCCCGAGGAGACCACGGTGGAGACCCCGTCGGCGGTGCGCATGTAGACCTGGGAGACCGGGTCGGCCAGGTTGGGGGCGATGAGCCAGGGCTGGCGGCCCATCTCCGTGAAGATCCAGCCGAAGGAGCAGGCGATGAAGGGCAGCCACATCGTCCACAGGGCCGCCTTGCCCAGGGCCGGGCTGCCGATGAGCCGGTCGCGCCGGATGAGCCACAGCGCGACGGCGCCGATGGCCACGGAGATCATGCCGAGCCCGATCATGAGGCGGAAGGTCCAGAAGGTGATCATCTCGTTGGGCGTGTAGTTGCCCGGGCCGAACTTCTGCTCGTACATGGCCTGGGCGTCTTTGAGGCCCATGACCTTGGCCTGCGGGTCGTTGGTGGCCATGAAGGAGTAGACGCCGGGGATCGTCAGGAGGTGCGACGCCGTGCCGTCGGTGCACGAGCCGAAGGCCGCGACGGTGAATCCGGCCCCCTTCTGAGACTCGCACAGCATCTCGGCGGCGGCCATCTTGGCGGGCTGGACCTCCGTGATGATCTGCCCCTGGGCGTGGCCCGAGGCGGCGCACAGCAGGCCGGAGATGATCATGGTGACTGCCCCGAAGCGGGTGAGCCGCCGCCACAACTGCCGGGCCTCGAAGTCCTGGCCGGCGCGCACCGCGCGGGTCATCCACCACACGGCGACTCCCACGATGACGGCCCCCGCCACGAGGAAGGCGCTGGAGATGGTGTGGGCCAGGGTGGTCCACAGCAGCGGGCTGCCCAGCACCTTGAGGAACCCGTTGACGCCGTCGAGCTCGGCGCGCCCGGTCTCCGGGTTGAGGACGGCGCCCACGGGGTGCTGCATCCAGGAGTTGGCCGCCAGGATGAAGAACGCCGAGACGTTGGTGCCCAGGGCGACCAGCCACATGCACAGGTTGTGCAGCTTGGGGGACAGGCGGTCCCATCCGAAGATCCACAGGCCCAGGAAGGTTGACTCCATGAAGAAGGCCAGGAGCGCCTCGAAGGCCAGCGGGGCGCCGAAGATGTTGCCGACGAACCGCGAGTACTCCGACCAGTTCATCCCGAACTGGAACTCCTGGACGATGCCGGTGGCCACGCCCAGGGCGAAGTTGATGAGCAGGATCTTGCCGAAGAACTTGGTGGCGACCTTCCACTGCTCGTTGCCGGTGCGCAGGTAGATGGTCTCCATGAGGGCGACGAGCGGGGACAGGCCGATCGTCAGGGGGACCAGGATGAAGTGATAGACCGTGGTGATACCGAACTGCCATCGAGCCAGGTCGAGGGAGTCCAGCGCCATCGGCGCGAGGGTCATGATCGCACCTTTCGGAAGAGGTGAACGGAAATATAAGTGACGCCATTTGGTGTGATGGCGGCGCATAGGGGCGGGGTCGGTGTCAGTGTAGGGCACGCGCTGACGCCGCGTCGCGATTTCGATGGCGCGCGAGGCCCTGTTTCTCGCCGTTTTTGGTGGGCCGGCCCTGCGGCGCCCCGGCGGGGCCTCCCGACGGTGTGGTCAGATCTCGCGGAGCCCCTGGGCGGAACCGCCGCGGAGGCCGACGTGCGCTACGCCTCGGGCGTGATAGGCCCGGCCGCGCCGTCGGGCGCCAGGGGGTGTGGAATACTCTGACCCGGCCCCGACCCCCCTCGTACAGGTGGTCGGTGCCCGACCCTCGTCGGCTACCCCGGCAGTGGAGACTTGCGCCGCATCGCGCGCCGCCGCACTCCCGCGCCGAGCGGGTGCCCCGACGAGCCGGCGCCACACGGCGCAGACGCAGACTTTCTCTGCCCCTCACCGAGGGGCTGACAGCGCCCCGGCGCCGCGAGTACGGGCGGTGCGCGGGCATCCGGAGAGTGCACACGATGCCACGAGCCAAGAAGACCAACGAAGCCGCCACCGAGGCCGTCGAGCCCATGAGCGCCGTCGAGCCCGAGGAGGCCCCCGCCGCGCCGGCGCGCCGGCGCCGCAAGGCGACTGCCGCTGCTGCGGCCCCCCAGGCCGCGCCCGAGTCCCGGGCGGAGAAGAGCCCCCGGCGCGCCCCGGAGGCCGACAGGGCCGGGGCTCGCGAGGCCGAGCCGGACGGCGCCTCGCAGGACGACCAGCCCATGCTGCCCGTCGCCTCCCTGCTCTTCCAGGCGCCCGACCCCGCCCGCGCCAGGCGCCGCCGCCGGGCCACCTCGGCCACGACGACCCCGCAGGAGGCGCCCGCCATTGAGCAGCCCGCCGCCCGCGGGCGGGGCGCCGATGATGATGCCGCCCAGGCCGACGGGCCGCAGGGCCCCGATGCCGCCTCCGAGGACGCCGCCGCGCCCGCGGGGAAGGGGCGCCGCCGTCGCAGGGCGACGGCCCCGGCCTCCGCGCCCGAGCACGTGGAGGAGACCGCGCCGGCCGGGCGCCGCTCGCGCAAGAAGAAGGCGGCGGACGCCCTCCCGGAGGCCGACTCCCCTGAGCCCCAGGACGCCCCGATCCCCGCCGAGGATGAGGCCGCCGAGTCCCCCGACGGCGCGAACGAGGCGGATGCCGCCGATGACGCCTCGGAGGCCGAGTCGGGTCAGGGCAGGCGCAAGCGCCGCCGCGGGGGCCGGGGGCGGCGCTCCCGCGCGCAGTCTGCCGAGGACGGCTCCAGCGATGACGCCCCCGGCGCTGAGGGCGCTGACAACGGCGAGCCCGATGGCCGGGCCGTGGGCGCGCCGGTGGGGGCAGCGGAGGACTCCGACGGCGCTCAGAGCGAGGAGGGCGGCGGCTCCTCGCGCCGCCGTCGTCGCCGCTCGCGCACCCGCTCCGACCGCGAGGCCAGGGAGGGCCGGGGCAGGGACGTCCGCGATGAGGTCACCGCCCTCAAGGGTTCCACGCGCCTGGAGGCCAAGCGCCAGCGCCGCCGGGAGGGCCGCGCCGCCGGCCGCCGGCGCCCGATCGTCACCGAGGCCGAGTTCCTGGCCCGGCGTGAGAGCGTCGACCGGCGCATGATCGTGCGCGAGCAGGATGGGCTCAACCAGATCGCGGTACTGGAGGACGGCCTGCTCGTCGAGCACTACGTCGCCCGCCACACGCAGGCCTCGATGGTCGGGAACATCTATATCGGCCGCGTGCAGAACGTCCTGCCCTCGATGGAGGCCGCCTTCGTCGACCTCGGCAAGGGCCGCAACGCGGTTCTCTACGCCGGCGAGGTGAACTGGGACGCTGCGGGCATGGAGGGCAAGCCCCGCCGGATCGAGGACGCCCTCTCCAGCGGAGACACCGTCCTCGTCCAGGTCACCAAGGACCCCATCGGCCACAAGGGGGCGCGCCTGACCAGCCAGATCACCCTGGCGGGCCGCTACCTCGTGCTCGTGCCGGGCGGCACGATGACCGGCATCTCGCGCAAGCTGCCCGACACCGAGCGGGCCCGCCTGAAGAAGATCCTCAAGCGGGTCGTCCCCGACTCCGCCGGCGTCATCGTGCGAACCGCCGCCGAGGGCGCCTCGGAGGAGCAGCTCGCCGCTGACGTCAAGCGCCTCGCGGACCAGTGGGCCTCGATCGACAAGCGCGCCAAGGCCGTCCTGGGCGGCTCGGGGAAGGCCCCGGTCCTCCTCAAGGGCGAGCCGGAGCTCGCGCTGCGGGTCGTGCGCGATGTCTTCAATGAGGACTTCGGCCAGCTCGTCGTGGCGGGGCGGGATGCCTGGCGCACTATCTCCGAGTACGTCACCGAGCTCAGCCCCGATCTCGCCGATCGCCTCCAGCACTGGGTGGAGCCGGAGGACGTGTTCACCGCCCATCGCATCGACGAGCAGCTCGCCAAGGGCTTCGACCGCAAGGTCTGGCTGCCCAGCGGCGGCACTCTCGTCATCGACCGCACGGAGGCCATGACCGTCATCGATGTCAACACCGGCCGCTACACCGGCGCCGGCGGCACCCTGGAGGAGACGGTCACCCGCAACAACCTTGAGGCGGCCGAGGAGATCGTCCGCCAGCTGCGCCTGCGGGACATCGGCGGCATGGTCGTCATCGACTTCGTCGACATGGTCCTGGAGTCCAACCGCGACCTCGTCCTGCGCCGCCTCGTGGAGTGCCTGGGCCGGGACCGCACCCGCCACCAGGTCACTGAGGTCACCTCCCTCGGCCTGGTGCAGATGACGCGCAAGCGCGTCGGCCAGGGACTGGTCGAGGCCTTCTCTACCACCTGTGACTGCTGCGGGGGGCGGGGCTTCATCGTCCATGAGAGCCCCGTCGAGAACCAGCAGGCCGACCTGTCCGCCTCGGGCTCCCGCTCATCGGGTCGCAAGGGGCGCAAGGGTAAGGATGGCTCGGCGAAGCCCTCCGAGCGCGCCTCGGGCAAGACCAGCGCCAACCGCTCCGATCAGGCGGAGGACGCCGGCGACGACGAGGCGGCGCGCGCCGCCGTCCGCGGGGCCCTCGCTCAGATCGCCGCCGCCGCCGAGCAAGCGCACGAGCAGTCGCAGGACGCCTCCCCGCAGTCCGACGGCGACTGATCGGGGCCGGGTGGGTCCAACGTCCCACCGCCTGGGCGTTTCGCCGGAATCGACGTGAAGAATCACGGATCCAGACCCTCATTGTGATGGCGGGCCCCCGAGGAGCCCGTAGCATTGGATGTGATGACGCAATGCCATCAACCGGGGGGATGATCCTCCGGCAAAGTGCGCAGACTCGGGGGAGGGGCAATGGCGGCGGCCACCGTCAGGAGGATTGGCATCGCCGCGATCCTGCGTTGGATCGTGGCATTCGCGATCGGCATCCTCATCGGGCTGATGGCCTACACCTTCGTGTACGCCAAGGGGTTCTCCTACCTCAGCAATGACCCGAAGGCCTGCGTCAACTGCCATGTGATGGAGGACCAGTACAAGTCCTGGCAGGCGGGGCACCACCGGCACACCGCCACCTGCGGGGACTGCCACCTGCCGCACGACAACATCATCCACAAGTACTGGGTGAAGGCGGAGGACGGCTTCCTCCACGGCTTGAAGTTCACCACCGGCGACTACCCCGAGAACATCGTCATCCGCGACGTCAACATGGATGTCGCCAACCAGGCCTGCGTGCACTGCCACGCCGATGTCACCGATGACATTCGCCATGGGGCGCTCAACCGCAACGAGGTCTACGACTGCGTTCACTGCCATTCCGGGATTGGCCATGAGTAGAGAGGATCAGGCCATGGACACCGCCGACCAGAGCTCCGAGGGGCTCGCAGCGGAGGTCGAGCGCGACAGCGCCACGAGCCCAGCGAGGGACGCGCGTCCCGGTGAGAGGACGGCGCGGCACAAGCGCTCCTTCTTCAGGGGGCCCGTGTTCATGGTGCTGCTCATGGCGGTGGTCGCCGGGGCGACCTTCGTCGTGACCATGCTGCTCATGAGCATCAACAACCACCAGGCCGAGGGCTCGCGCGCCTTCTACAACGTCGCGCAGCTCGATGAGACTTCCTACGACCCCGCCGTCTGGGGCCAGAACTACCCCGTCCAGTACGCGGACTACAAGAAGACGGCGGAGTTCACCCCCGCCGAGCACGCGGGCAAGATGGTGCCCCACTCGGTGGAGGGTGACCCCCGCACCGAGGTCAAGTCCCAGAAGTTGGAGGAGGACCCCCGACTGGTCAAGATGTGGTCCGGGTACGCCTTCGCCGTGGATTACCGGCACGCCCGCGGGCACGCGTACACCACGGTGGACCAGCAGTACACGCTGCGCAACGCCAAGGACCAGCAGCCCGGCACCTGTGCGAACTGCCACGTCTCGGCCCCGGCCCTCTATGACAAGCTCGGCAACGGCGATCGGGAGGCGGGCTTCGAGGCCACCGGCACGATGAAACTCTCGCAGGTCCTCGCCGACGAGTCGGTGTCCCACCCGGTGGCCTGCATCGACTGCCACGACCCCAAGACCATGGCGCTGCGGGTCACCCGCCCGTCCTTCATGCGCGGCATCAAGGCCCTCAAGGCCAGTCAGGGCGTGAGCGACTTCGAGGTCAACAAGGACGCCACGCCCCAGGAGATGCGCACGTACGTGTGCGCCCAGTGCCACGTGGAGTACTACTTCAAGGGGGAGAACAAGGTCCTGACCTTCCCCTGGGACAAGGGCATCGACATCGACAACATCTACTCCTACTACCAGGAGCAGGGCTTCACCGACTGGACCCATGAGAAGACCGGGGCGCCCATGCTCAAGGCCCAGCACCCCGAGTTCGACATCTGGTCCAACTCGGTCCACGCTGCCAATGGCGTCGGCTGCGCCGACTGCCATATGAACTACAAGCGCGTGGGCTCCGGCAAGGTCTCCAACCACCATGTCACCACGCCGATGAAGGACGTCAACGCCTCCTGCGGCACCTGCCACAAGACCGGCGACGGCGTCATCGAGAAGCGGGTGCGCACGATCCAGGCGAACTTCATCTCCTCGCGCGACCGCGCCTTCGACACCCTGGTCGGTCTCATCTCCGACCTGGAGGCGGCCAAGTCCGATGGCACCTCGCCCGAGCAGATCGCCCTGGCCCAGCAGTACCAGCGCAAGGCGAGTTTCTACCTCGACTACGTCTACTCCGAGAACTCCTACGGTTTCCACGCCCCGGACTACGAGCAGCGGATCATCAACCAGGCTGAGCACGCCGCGCAGAACGGCCGCCTGGCGCTGACGGGCAAGACCGCCGAGGAGCTCAAGGACTCGGACGTTTCGACCGCCAATGCCGAGCACTACCCCTCGGATAAGGCGGCGAGCGGCGCCTCCCGAGGCAGCGGCCACTGATGGCGGGCGCTGAGAGCGGCGACGCGCGGGCCGGTGCCCCAGAGCCGGATGACGACCGCCTCAGGCGAGTCCGCGAACTCCTCGATGAGCTGAGCCCGCAGGAGCGCCAGGAGCTCCTGCGGGCGGGGGGACGGGCCGCGGGGCCCGGGAGCGCTGAGGAGACCTCCGAGGACGGCGCCGAGGGATCGGAGGACGGCACCGACGTTGCCGATCCAGAGGAGCCGGACGAGTCCGAGGCCTTCTACGCCGGCCTGGAGGACGATGACGACCTCATCGGCTCCAAACTCGCCTCGCGCCGCGCCAAGCGGGGCAAGGGCGAGCCCCCGGAGTCGGCTGGCTCAACGCCGAGGCGGCGCGCGCCGTTGTCGAGCGCGGAGCGCATCGCGCTCATCGCCGCCGTCGTCCTCGGCATCGCCGCCGCGATCTGGTACAGCAATGTGGGGGGAGTCTCCTCCGGCTCTCCCCACGGGGGCGCCATGGCCAGCGCTGGCGCGCAGGGCGGTGCCTCCAAGCCGGGCACCGAGCAGTGGGCGGCGGAGGTCTCCACCATCCAGTCGCAGATCGAGGCCGATCCCACGAATGCCGATCTGAAGATCCGGCTCGGGCGCGCCTACGCCGGCCTCGGTGACTACGACCGGGCGATCGAGACCCTCACCGGCGTCACCGATGAGGACCCGGCCAAGACGGAGGCCTGGTACTACCTCGGCTTCATCCACATGAGCACCAAGCCGCCGAACGAGGCGGCCGCCCAGGCCGCCTGGCAGAAGGTCATCGACCTCGACCCCGACTCGGAGATGGCCGGCAAGGCGCGCTCGCATATGGCCAACCTGGGCTCGCAGGGCGGCACGGCCGGGCCCCAGGGCTCACCCGCCGCCCCCACTGGAAGCGCGACCGCCACCGCCGAGGCGGCCCGATGACGTCGGTGTCCGTCCCCGTCGCTCTCCTAGCGGGTCTCATGGCCTTCGCCTCACCCTGCTTCCTGCCCCTGGTGCCCGCGCTCCTCGCCCACCTCGCCGGGCGCGGAAGCGCCGCCGCGGCGGAGATCCCCTCACTGCGGCGCGCCCCCGTGCTCACCAGGGGTGACCTCGCCCCGGGGAGGGGCAGCGGCGCGGCCATCCCCCTGCGGGCCCCGGCCGTCAATGGGGCCGCGCGCCCCGCCACGCCCCGCGTCGTGCTCAACGCCACCGCCTTCGTGCTCGGCTTCTCCGCCGTGTTCGTGGGGCTGTGGGCGCTCGTCGTGTCCGGCGCCGTCGCCCTGGGCCCGCACCGCCGGGCCCTGCGCCTGGTGGGCGGCGCCCTTCTGGTCGTGATGGGCTTGCACGCCGTCGGACTGCTGCGGATCAGGGCGCTGGACCGCGCCCTCGGCGGTGGGCTCGGCGATGCCGGCCGCCCGGGCGGGGGAGCGACCCCGCTCAGTTCGCTGCTCATGGGCATCGGCTTCGCCCTGGGGTGGTCGCCCTGCATTGGCCCAGTGCTCGGCGCGATCATCGCGCTCGCCTCCCAGGCGGCCTCCGCCTGGCAGGGGTTCGCGCTCATGGCCGTGTTCTGCGCCGGGCTCGGCTCGCCGGTGATCGCCCTGGCCCTGGGCATTGACCGCGCGGCGGCCAGAACGGCGTGGCTGCGCGCCCACGGCCGCGCCATCCGGATCGCCTCGGGGGTCCTGCTCATCGTCGTCGGGGCGCTGATGACCATGGATCTACTGGCCCCGCTCTCCGGTCTCGTGAGCACCCCACTATGAGGAGGACTCCATGACAGATAAGGCGCCCAAGGCCGCTTCAGGCGCTGAAGGGCCCGACTCGGCCGCTGAGGTCACCGCCCCCGACATCAGCGGCGGGGAGAGGGACGTGCCGGTGGTCGAGCTGTTCCTCTGGCTCTACCGGCTCTTCTACTCCAAGACACTCGGCCTGACGGTCATTCTCCTGTTCGCCCTGTACGCCTTCATCGGCTCACTCCTGCCGCAGGCCACGAAGGAGGTCCTGGCCGACCCGCGGGCCAAGGAGGCCTTCCTCAAGGCCAGGCGTCCCGCCCTGGGGCGGATGACGACGGCCCTCGACGCCCTGGGCCTCTTCCACGTCTTCACCTCCATCGGCTTCTACGTGGTGGTCTCGCTACTGGCCCTGAGCATCATCGCCTGCACGGTCCACCGCGTCCCCGAACTGGTCAAGCGCGAGAGGGAGCCCCGGGTGCATGTCGCCCCCCGGTTCTTCGACAAGGCCCGCTACCGCGCGCGCGTGCCCAGCCCCGATGGCGTCTCGGCGTCGCTGGAGGCGACCCGGGAGGCGCTGCGCAAGGCCCGCTGGCGGGTCATCCCGGATGACCGCGACCCCGAGCACTGCCTCTACGCCGACCGCAACGCGCGCTCGGGCATTGGCACCGTGTTGGCGCACGCGGCCTTCGTTCTCATCCTGGGCGCTTTCGTCGTCTCCTCCACCTGGGGCGTCGAGGAGGACCTGACCGTTCCCGTCGGCTCCAGCGTCGAGATCGGCCATGGAACGGGGCTGAGCGTGCGCGCCAACTCCTTCACCGATTCCTACACCGACACCGGGCAGCCCATGGACTACGTGTCCGACCTGTCCATCCTGAGCGGGGAGACCGAGGTCGCCCGCCAGGAGGTGCGGGTCAATTCGCCGCTGTCGATCGGCGGCTACCGGCTCCACCAGGCCTCCTACGGCACGTCCGCGGATGTCACCATCGCCGACGCCGACGGGAACGTCCTCGCCAAGCGCAGCGTCCCCTTACGGTGGCAGACCCCGAAGAAGACCGAGGTCTATGGGCGGGCCGACCTGCCCGATGGCAGGGTCATCTACGTCTTCCTGCCCGCCTCAGGGCAGGCGGTGTCCAAGATCGCGCCGGGAACCGCCGTCTTCGGCCTGGCCCCCGACGGCTACACCGACCCGCAGTCCCAGCAGCGGGCGGAGGCCGGGGCCACGGCCCAGCTCGAGGACCTCTCCGTCACCTTCGAACGGGAGCGCCAGTACACGGGGCTCACGCTTCGGCGGGACCCGGGCACCCCGATCATGTGGGCCGCCTCGGCGCTGCTGATGATCGGCATGTCGATCACCTTCCTCATGCCCTACCGACGCCTGTGGGCGCGCGTGGAGCCTGACGAGAAGGGCACCGGGAGCGTCATCCGCCTCGGGTCGGTCTCGCGCCTCGACATCACCTTCGAGCGCATGTTCGCCGCGCTCGTCGGGCGCATCGAGTCCGCCGTCGGGTCCCAGGACGATCCCGAGGACCCCGATCCCGCCACCACTGCCAAGGAGAGCAAGGAGAAGGAGCCCAGCGACCATGGATAACGTTCTCAGCATCGGCCAGTTCCTCTTGACCTCGGCCATGGCGATCCTCGTCCTGGCCGTCGTCTGCGACGCCGTCGTCCTCACGGGGCGCGGAGCCCGGGCGCAGGCCGTCCCGACCCCGGCGAGCCCGGGCGGGGCCCACGGCGGCAAGGCCCCCGGCGGCGCAGCGGGGAGCCGGGCGAGCCACTCGGCCCATTGGGCGCGCGCCTCACGCCCGGGCCTGCCCAGGGGGCTGGCGCTGTACGCCACCGGCTTCACCGCCATCGCCCTGGCCCTCATCACCGCCTACCTGGCCCTGCGCGCCAGCGCCACCGGGTACAGCCCCTTCGCTAACCAGCATGAGTTCGCGGTGTCCTTCACCTTCGGCATCCTGCTCATGTACCTCATCGCCGAGTTCCGCTACCGCGTGCGCTGGCTGTCCATCGTGGTCCTCCCGGTGGTCATCGCCCTGCTCATCTACGCCGACAGCCAGGACAAGGCGATCAAGCCGCTCGTCCCGGCCCTGCGCAACTCCCTCATGCTGACCCTCCACGTGTTCTTCGCGGTACTGGCTTACGGGGCGGCCTGCGTGTCCTTCGCCGCGGCGATCCTCTACCTCCTCCACCCCCATCTCAAGAGGTTCCGGTCCCTCCCCTCGCGCGAGGTCCTCGACGACGTCGGCTACAAGGCCGCGACCGCCACCTTCCCGCTGCTGACCATGATGACCGTGCTGGGTGCCGTGTGGGCGAACACCGCGTGGGGCCGCTACTGGGGCTGGGATCCTAAGGAGACCGCGGCCCTCGTGACCTGGCTGGTCTACGGCGCCTACCTGCACGCCCGGGTGACCAGGGGCTGGCAGGGATCGCGCAGCGCCTGGCTCCTCATCCTCGGGTTCGCCGCGGTGCTCTTCGCGTACTTCGGGAACCACTTCTTCGGAGGGCTGCACTCCTATGGCTGACAGTGAGGTGAGGGACGACGAGGCCCTCCTGGACGAGTGCGGGGCGAGCCCCGCCCTGTCGACGGCGCCCGAGGGCGGGGCAGGGGGCGCCGAGCCGGGCCCGCGCTCCCACCGCCGCGTCCCCGTGTGGCTGAGCAACATCCTCGTCCTGGCCGTGGCCACGGCGCTCATCCTGAGCGGCGTGTGGCTGACGGGCTCGTGGCGCACTCAGGGCTCCGCCGCCCCGGCCTCCGGCCAGGGCGACGGCGGGGTGACGATGCTGTCGACGGGCGCCCCCAGGGGCGCCGCCCCCCAGGTGGGTCAGGAGGCCCCCGCCTTCAAGGCCACGGACATCAACGGCGCCCCGGTGGACCTGACCGATCTGCGGGGCCGGCCCGTGTGGCTGCTCTTCGGCGCCACCTGGTGCACCGATTGCCGCACCGAGGCCCCCGATGTCCAGGCGATCTCCCAGGAGTACGGGGATCAACTGGCGATCATCGCCGTCCACGTCCAGGACAAGACCCAGACCGTCGCCGACTACGTCCAGCGCCTGGGACTGACCTACACCACCGTGGTGGACACCGACGATGCGATCTCCTCGGCCTACGGCGTCTACGGGATCCCCGCCCACTGGTTCATCAACGCCGACGGCACGATAGCGGCCACGCGGGTCGGCGCGATGTCCCCGGACCAGATGCGAGCGCAGGCGCGCGCCCTCATCGGCTAGCCCGGGGGAGCGCCCGTGCCGAAGAACACAGGCACGCCGCGGTCCTGGGCTTGGAGCCCCGGGATCATTTCACCTAAAGTAGTCAGCCGGTGCGCGTCGCACCGTTTGCCCAAGAGAGCGCCCTCCCGGTGCGGGCCGGTCAGGCCCACCGGAGGCGCTCCGCAGAATCGGAAGAGATGAGCATTCCCGTGGTCTACGCGATCGTCAAGGCTGGTGGCCGTCAGGAGAAGGTCTCCGTCGGCGACGTCGTGGTTGTCGACAAGCTTGCCGGTGAGATCGGCGACGAGGTCACCCTCGCCCCCGTCATGCTGGTGGATGGCGACAAGGTGACCGCCTCCGCCGCTGACCTTGCCACGTCCTCCGTCAAGGCCGAGATCGTCGGCGACGAGAAGGGCCCCAAGATCAACATCCTCAAGTTCAAGAACAAGACCGGCTTCCGCAAGCGCCAGGGCCACCGCGCCCAGCTCACGGCCGTCAAGGTCACCGCGATCAAGTGACGCCCGGCGCCACTGAAGAATCGCACCAGTCAAGAGAGAGAGAAGCCTGAGATGGCACACAAGAAGGGTCTTGGTTCCTCCCGCAACGGCCGTGACTCGAACGCCCAGCGCCTCGGCGTCAAGCGCTTCGGCGGCCAGTTCGTCAAGGCCGGCGAGATCATCGTCCGCCAGCGCGGCACCCACTTCCACCCCGGCAGCAACGTGGGTCGCGGCAACGACGACACGCTCTTCGCCACCGCGGCCGGCAACGTCGAGTTCGGCACCCGCCGCGGCCGCCGGGTCGTCAACGTCGTGCTCCCCGAGGCCTGAGCCTCGCGCACCCGGACTCTCGCGAGGGCGAACGGCTTCGGCCGTCCGCCCTCGCGCTGTTCCCAGGGCCGGGCGCGGCGCCCGCCCCAGCCCAACCACCCCCCGGCCCCATCCATGAGGAGAGACCATGCCCAGTTTCATCGACCGAGTGGTCCTCCACGTCGCCGGGGGCGACGGCGGTGATGGCTGCACCTCCATCCACCGGGAGAAGTTCAAGCCCCTGGCTGGCCCCGACGGCGGCGATGGCGGCCACGGGGGTGACGTCATCCTCGCCGTCGACCCCCGGACCACCACCCTGCTCAGCTATCACCGCTCCCCGCACCGCAGTGCCGGGAAGGGCACTCCGGGCATGGGCGACTGGCGCCGCGGCGTCGACGGCAAGGACGTCATCCTGCCCGTGCCCGAGGGCACGGTGGTCAAGGACGACGAGGGGCGCGTCCTGGCCGACCTCGTGGGCGCGGACGCCCGCGTTGTCGTCGCCCAGGGCGGCACCGGCGGGCGCGGCAACTTCTCCCTGGCCTCCTCCAAACGCCGCGCCCCCGGCTTCCACCTCCTGGGCGAGCCCGGCCAGGTCCGCGACATCACCCTGGAGCTCAAGACCATCGCTGACGTCGCGCTCGTCGGCTACCCCAGCGCCGGCAAGTCCTCGCTTATCGCCGCCATGAGCGCGGCCCGCCCCAAGATCGCCGACTACCCCTTCACCACCCTCGTCCCCAACCTCGGCGTCGTCGAGGCCGGCCAGACCCGCTACACGATCGCCGACGTCCCCGGCCTCATCCCCGGCGCCAGCGAGGGCAAGGGGCTGGGTCTGGAGTTCCTCCGCCATATCGAGCGCTGCGCCGTTATCGTGCACGTCCTGGACTGCGCCACCCTGGAGCCCGGGCGCGATCCTCTGAGCGACCTGGACACCATCGAGGCCGAGCTGGCCGCCTACTCCGAGCGCCTCGGCGATGACAACGACCCCCTCCTCACCGGCCGCGTGCCGCTGATGGAGCGGCCGCGCGTCGTCGTGCTCAACAAGGCCGACGTCCCCGACGCCGCCGAGCTCGCCGAGTTCGTCACCGACGACATCGCCGCCCGTGGGCTGCCGGTCTTCACGATCTCCGCCGTGGCCCGCACCGGCCTGCGCGAGCTGTCCTTCGCCCTGGCCGAGCGCGTGGGCGCCGCCAGAGCAGCCCAGTCCGCCTCCGCCGCCGAACTCGCCCAGCAGCGCGAGGCCGCCCGCCCCGTCATCCGGCCGGCCGCCGTCGGACGGCGCGGCAAAGAGGACATCGCCGTCGTGCGGCCCATCAACCACCCCACCGAGGGGCGCGTGTACCAGGTGCGGGGGGAGAGGCCCGAGCGCTGGATCCTCCAGACCGACTTCTCCAACAACGAGGCGATCGGCTACCTCGCCGACCGGCTCGCCACCGGGGGAGTCGAGGACCTGCTCGTCAGGGCCGGTGCACGCGCCGGGGACGCCGTGCTCATCGGCGCCATCGACGGCGGCGTCCTGTTCACCTGGGAGCCCACGATGACCACCGGCGCCGAGCTCCTCGGGGCGCGGGGGACGGATATGCGCGTCGAGGACTACCACCGGCGCACCAACGCCGAGCGCCGCACGCGTTACCACGAGCGCATGGACGCCAAGGAGGCCGCCCGCCAGGAGCTGCGCGACGAGGCCGCCGAAGGCATCTGGACCGACGCCTCTTCCTGGTCCCGCGGGGGCGGCGGCGATGATGAAGAGGCGGGGTCGTGAGCGCGCGCCCCGCCGCGCTGCCCGAGGGGTCCCGCGTCGTTATCAAAGTGGGCTCCTCCTCGCTGACCCGTGATGATGGCGGGCTCGATCTGAACCGCATCGATGTGCTCGCCAGGCTCGTGGCGGGCATGAGGCAGCGTGGCCACGACGTCGTGCTGGTGTCCTCCGGCGCCGTCGCGGCGGGCCTGCCCCCCTTGGGGATCGAGCGCCGCCCCGACGACCTCAGCATGCTCGCGGCGGCGGCCTCCGTGGGCCAGGGCCACCTCATGGCCCGCTGGCAGGCGGCGATGAGCAACCACGGGGTGGTCATCGCCCAAGTGCTCCTCACCGCGCAGGACGTGGCCGTGCGCAGCCATTACCGGACCGTTCGCGCCACCTTCGACACCCTGCTCGGCCTGGGCGCGGTGCCGATCATCAACGAGAACGACGCCGTGGCCACGACGGAGTTCAACCTGGGAGACAACGACCACCTGGCCGCGCTCGTCGCCCACCTGGTGACGGCGGACGTCCTCATTCTGCTCACGGATGTGGACGGCATGTGGACCGCCCGGCCCGGCACTCCCGGCGCGGCCCCCATCCGCTATGTGCCCCGAGGCAGGAGCCTGGAGGACGTCGATGTCACCGGCTCGGGATCGGCCCTGGGCACCGGTGGGATGCGCACGAAGGCCCAAGCCGCCACGATCGCCCGCGCCTCTGGGACCGCCACGATCATCGCCTCGGCGGATGACGCCGCCCGCCTGCTCGGGCCCGGGGGAGTGCCGGCTGACCTTGGCACCTGGTTCGAGCCGACCGGTCCCCACCGGCCCAGTCGGCGGTTGTGGATGGCCCACGCCTCCCGGGTCGAGGGGCGCGTGCTCATCGACGCCGGGGCGGCCGACGCCCTCACGGTGGGTAAGAAGTCCCTCCTCCTGCCCGGGGTGGTGGGGGTCAACGGTGAGTTCGAGTCCGGCTCCGTCATCGAGATCATCGGGCCCGGGGGCCCTGTGGCCCGCGGGATCTGCCGCTACGCCTCGAGCGAGATCGAGGAGGTCCTCGACGCCCGCGGCAGTGGGGCGCCGATGCCCGACCACCTCGCGCCCGTCGTGCACCGTGACGACCTCGCCGAGCTCCCGCGCCTGGCGGGCTGAATCACCGCCGAATCACCGCTGAGTCACTTCGGGGTCAGAGTGAGGGTCCCCTCGGGGCGCTCCAGCATGATGGAGCCATCGGCCAAGCGGGTGACGGAGCGCGCCACGAAGAGGCTCCCATCGCGGTTCGTGATCGTGTAGCCGTGTGAGTCCTGGCCGATCTCCCAGCCGTCGTACTCGGGCAGGCAGGGCGCCGGCGCGCTGGCGACGGCGGATCCGACATAGGTGTGGTCGGCGTTGAACGTGGCCTCCAGCCCGACGCACTCGGGCACGGAGGCCTGGGAGATCGTGAAGGTGGAGCCGCTGAGCGCGGCCGACAGGGCGCCCTTCTCCGAGCTGATCGAGGCCTCGGTCGACGCGCGGTTCTCCGTGGCCAGGGCGGAGGGGGCCGGTGACGCCTGCTCAGTGGAGGAGGGGCGGGCGGTGGGGTCCTCGGGGATCGCGCTGGCGCCCACCGCGGGAGGGGGTGTCTCCGGCTGAATCGACGTCGGCGCGTGGTCGGCGCCCGGGGCCCGGTCGGGCTCGCGGGTGGGACCACCGCCGCCGGCGGCGCCCGGGGGGACGACGATCGTCGGCTCCGGGGAGCCTGAGGCCCCGCTGGGGCGCCCGTCGTCGGCCGGCACGCTCTGGCAGGCGGCCAGCAGCGCGAGGATCGCGAGCGCCACGGCGCGCAGCGGCGCGCGACTTCGAGGTCTCATGCGCTGACTCCTCAGGGGACTGGTGCTTCCGCCTATCGCGTGAGCGGTGCCGACGGCACGGGCTGGACGCCGTAAGACGCCACAGTTGCCACTGCGCGACCAGGCGTCTTGGCAGTCTACCGCGATGAGGGCCCCCTGCCCAGGGTGAGTATCGTCCGGGGTCAGCGCCTCGACGCCCTCGACCACCCCGTCCCCTCGGGCGCCTCCCGGGGAAACGTAGACTGGCCCCATGACGACGACGCGGTCCACCCAGTCCAGCACCATCGCGGTCCACGCCCCCGCTCAGGCTCCCGCCGAGGTTCCTGCCGAAGCTCTCGTCCGCGAGGCGGCCCTCGCGGCGCGTCAGGCCCAGCGCGAGTTCGCCGGGGCGACACGGGCGATCAAGGACGCCGCCCTGCTCGCCATGGCCTCCGCCCTGCGCGCCCAGAGCGGCAGCATCCGCGAGGCCAATGAGGAGGACCTGGCGGCCGCCCGCGAGGCCGGCATGAAGGAGGGGCTCGTCGACCGCCTGGCCCTCGACGAGGCCCGGATCGAGCGGATCGCCGCCTCCGTGGAGGAGGTCGCCGCCCTGCCCGACCCCGTGGGCCAGGTCGTCGACGGCTCCACCATGCCCAATGGGCTGCGGGTGCGCAGGCTCCGCGTCCCCATGGGCGTGGTCGGCATGATCTACGAGGCCCGCCCCAATGTCACCGTCGATGTGGCCGCGCTCGCCGTGAAGGCGGGCAACGCCGTCGTCCTGCGCGGCGGCAGCGCCGCCGGGCGGAGCAACGCCGCGATCGTTACCGCGCTCCGGGCCTCCCTCGCCGAGCAGGGACTGCCCCAGGATCTCGTGACCACCATCGATCCCGCCGGGCGCGAGGGGGCCCAGGCGCTCATGCGCGCCCGCGGCCTCATCGACGTGCTCGTGCCCAGAGGCGGCGCCGGGCTCATCCGCGCCGTCGTCGAGAACTCCTCCGTCCCGGTCATCGAGACCGGCTCGGGCAACTGCCACGTGTACGTCGACGCCAGCGCCGACCTTGAGGCGGCCGTGGGCATCATCGTCAACGCCAAGACCCAGCGCGTCGGGGTGTGCAACGCCGCCGAGACCCTGCTCGTCCACCAGGACATCGCCCAGGAGTACCTCCCCGCCGCCGCCCGGGCCCTGTGGGAGCGCGGAACCACCCTTCACGCCGACGACGCCTCCCGCGCCATCCTCGCCGCTCCCGCCGCCGGGCAGGGCGCCGAGCGCCACCTCGTCGCGGCGGTCGAGGAGGACTGGGGCACCGAGTACGGCTCGCTGGACCTGGCCGTGCGGGTCGTCGACGGCCTCGAGACGGCGATCAGCCACATCCGCCGCTACACCACCGGCCACACCGAGGCGGTTCTCGCCCAGGACGTGGCGGTTATCAACCGCTTCATCGCCGCCATGGACTCAGCGGCCGTCATGGTCAACGCCTCCACCAGATTCACCGACGGCGGCCAACTGGGCCTGGGCGCCGAGCTCGGGATCTCAACCCAGAAACTCCACGCCCGCGGCCCCATGGGCCTGGCGGAACTGACGACGACCACCTGGGTGGTGGAGGGCGATGGGCATGTGAGGCCCTGAGCCGTCTCACACGGTGATGACCTCGATGCCCGCCCGCCGCAGTGGCCCGAGCTGCTCGGGGGGCGCGCCGGAGTCGGTGAGCAGCGCGTCGATGCGATCGGCCCGGCAGATCAGCGCGAAGGCGGCCACGCCCAGCTTCGTGTGATCGGTGACGATGACGACCCTGCGCGCGCAGCGCACGAACGCGGCGCCGACCGCCGCCTCGCCCTCGTGCTGCGCGTAGGCGCCCAGGGCGTCAATCCCCTCGACGCCGAGGAACAGCGTGCCGATGGTGATCTGGGGGAGGATCAGCTCGGCAAGCGGGCCGGTGAGTTCGTAGGAGCGCGCCCGTGCCACGCCGCCGGTGACCACCACGCGCACGCCCTGGCGCACGGTGAGTTCGGAGGCGATGTTCACCGCGTTGGTCACCACGGTGACCGGATGATCGGGGTCGGCCGCGCCCTCCAGGAGGGCGATCTCGCGGGCCACCTCCGTCGTCGTGGTCCCGCCATTGAGGCCGACGGTGTCGCCGGCGGAGACCATGGCCGCCGCCGCGCGGGCGATCCTGGTCTTCTCATCGGCCATCCGGGAGTTGCGGTAGCGAAGAGGGAGCTGTGCGGAGGTCGGGTTCGCCGAGGCTCCGCCGCGCGTTCGGGTGAGGAGTTGCTGATTCGCGAGCAGGTCGAGATCGCGCCGCGCGGTGGCCGCTGAGACGCCGAGGCGCGAGACGATGTCATCGATATGGACGCCGCCCTCCTCGACGATGATTTCCAGGATCGCTGAGAGTCGTTCATGCCTGGACATGAGGTTCCTCCTCGTCTCATCAGGGCCCTGCGGGCCGCGCGGCACGGCCGGGGCGCCTCCCGCGGCGGGTCGCGGCGGCGCTGTGCCGCGACCGCATGGAGTCGGCCCAGGAGCCGTCTCAGGTGCCGCCCCAGGTCAGGAATACAACAAATAATGGCACTTCGAGGCGCTCAGCACGCCCGAGCCACGCGGCTCAAGGCTTGAGGAAAATGCCACGAGGCGCACTGGCGCGTGTGGCAAGGCCCCCGATTTGTGCGCGTCATGGCAGGATGGTGGCACCCCGCGTGCGTGCGCGGGACTGACCGGAGGAGTGTTCGTGCCCAAGAGTGCTGGTGAGGCGGGCGTGGCGCAGGGAGCGCCGCGCCAGTTGCGCATCGGCATCATGGGCGGCACCTTCGATCCCATTCACCACGGGCACCTGGTGGCGGCGAGCGAGGTCCAGCACGCCTTCGACCTCGATGAGGTGATCTTCGTCCCGACGGCGACGCAGCCCTTCAAGAAGGACCGCCGAGTCTCTCCCGCGGAGCACCGCTACCTCATGACGGTCATCGCCACCGCCTCGAACCCGCGGTTCACCGTGTCCCGGGTCGACATCGACCGCGGTGGCACCACGTACACGATCGACACCCTGCATGACATCGCCGCGAAATACCCTGGCGCCGCGCTCTACTTCATCACCGGAGCCGACGCACTCGCGCAGATCCTCACATGGAAGGACAACGAAGAGATCTTTGAGCTCGCCCAACTCGTGGGCGTGACCCGGCCGGGCCACGTTCTGACGGATATGGGCCTGCCTGAGGACAGGGTTTCCCTCATGGAGGTCCCCGCGATGAGCATCTCATCAACGGACTGCCGTGAGCGGGTGAGTGACGGGGGGCCCGTGTGGTACCTCGTGCCCGACGGTGTGGTTCAGTACATTCGCAAGTACGGCCTTTACCGTAGGGCCGGGCGGGCGTCATCGACGACGTCGATGACCGCGCGCGTCGCGCGAGAGCAGTCGCTCAGGAAGGAGAACGAAGGTGAGCCCGGAGCCCACTGACGCCAGGACATCCGATTCTAAAGGCGACCCGGACCACTCCAGCCGCCGGTCCATCCGGCGGGCGGAGCGCGAGGCGGAGCGCGAGGCGATCCTCACCGGTCAGCAGCCCCTTCTGACCCGCCGGGAGATGAAGCGCCTGCGCGAGGAGGCCGAGGCGCTGCGCGCCGCTGTCGCGGCGGGCGAGATCACCATCGAGCAGGCCCGGGCGCTCCAGGACCCACTGGCCGACGACCACAACGTCGTGATCCCCTCCGTAACGGCGGCATCCTCGGCTCCGGCGGCGTCTGAGGCGGCCTCGGCTGAGGCGGCCTCCTCATCCACGGCGGCGTCGTCGGCTGAGGCGGCATCCTCGGCCACGGCGTCCTCGGCTGAGGCCGCAGCCGGTTCCCACGACTACTCCGCCTCCGAGGGCGCGCTCGGCGTCGGTCACGGTTCGGGTCCCGAGGGCCCCGACGAGCCCGTCGCGACACCCGGCGGCGTCGTCGCCGAGCCCGCCCAGACCGAGGAGAAGGAAGCCTCCTCAGCGCCGGTCGACTCCTTGCGGCACGACTCCGCGCCGCCCGCGGGACGCGCCGGGGACTCAGCCGATCACTCGGCGCCGGCCGATGAGCATCGCGGCCCAACGAGCCATGCGGCGGCCTCCCGGGCACAGGAGCCAGCGGCAGGCCATGATGACGGTCGCTCCGCGGGCGTGGAGCTCCCGTGGGTGCGGGCCTGGTACGCCAGTCACCAGGCCGTCCCTCCCAGCACCTCCTCGGCCGCCGCGAGCGAGCCCGTTGAACCGTCCCCGATGCCTCAAGATGACGCCGAGGAGGCTTCCCCGTCCTCTGAGTCCCACGAGCCCGGGCGATCCCAGGACGGGCAGGCGCAGCGCGAGCAGCAGATCGGCTCCGCGTCCTCGCTGAGCGCCGACCAGGTCGTCGAGATCTCCGGGTTCGAGACCGGGGTCCTCCCCGCGGCCGAGCTCCCGCTCGCCCAGGACGGCCCGCGATCCACTGATGGGGCGAGTCAGGCGGCGCCGACGGCGGGCCTGGGCCCCGGCAGCAACGGCGAGCAGAACCCGCCAGTTTCCCCCCTGCGGCGCTCGCTTATGGAGCGGGGCGCGCAGGCCGACTCGCCGGGCGCCGCCCAGCAGCCCGCGTCGCCCCAGCGTGGCTGGCAGCCGCCTCAGGCCGACCGGGGGTATGAGCCCACCTGGCGGAGGGACGCGCGAGACGGCTCCGCGCTCAGCGCCCCGCAGGCCGAGGCCTCACCCGTTTCGGATGAGGTGAACAACCCCGCCTCCCAGTCCGGCAGTACGACGGCGGAGCCCTCAGCCCCCAGCGCGATCCGCCGGCCGATCGTGCGCATCCCAGCAGCCGCGCAGGGCGTTCGCACGATGAACGCCAGCACCGGCGAGCTCGGTTCCGTCCAGCCCGTCGATGAGGACTTCGATGGGATCGACTCCCCGCAATGGCGCGCCCTGCGCTCCGGGGACGAGGCCCCGCTCGAGGCCGAGGCCCCCTCTCCCGGCAGCCCCGCCGACACCGTGGTGACCACGGTGCCCGCGGACCTCAGGGACGATCAGGCGGACGATCCCGGTCACGTGGTCCCGTCACCCTATGGCTCCTACGCCGGTTACAACGAGCCGGCCGAGCCGTCGGAGCCCGCCGTGGCTGAGCCGCAGGCCGGCCATGCCTCCTTTGGAGCCCGGTCTTCCACTGAGTCGTGGGAGGATGTCACGCGTCCGGGCAAGGACTCCTCCGGATCGCCGGCCAGCCGCCGGACGCTCGCCGTCCTCCTCGCCTTCGTCCTCGCGGCTGTCGTCCTGATCATCATCTGGGTCGTCATCTCGCAGGTCGGGGGTTCCTCCGTCAATGCCGAGGCGCTGCCCGGCTGGAGCCCCCTCCTGACCTGACCGGGCGATGGCCGCAGGGCCATCGCGTGGTCGATCAGGCCAACGCCAATCCGTCCCTCTCTAGAAGGAGCCCCATGGCCGCGACCGAACGCGCCGTCGAGTTGACCATCGCCGCCGCGCGCGCGGCCGCCGAGAAGAAGGCGGAGGAGATCATCGCGATCGACGTCTCCGAGCGCCTGGCGCTGACCGACGTCTTCCTCGTGCTCTCCGGCGGTAATGACCGGCAGGTGCGGGCGATCGTCGACGCCGTCGAGGAGGCCATGACGCGCGCGGGCGCCAAGCGCCGGATGCGCGAGGGCATGGAGGAGGCCCATTGGGTGCTCCTGGACTACGACGAAATCATGATCCACGTCCAGCAGGCCGAGGACCGGGAGTACTACGCGCTGGAGCGCCTCTGGAAGGACTGCCCCGTCATCGGGCTTCCCTTGGCGCTCCCCGAGGCCGTCCAGGCGGTCGGGGCCCCCGAGGTCGGCGACTGATCCCGGATCCATCATGATCGACGTCATCCTCTGGCGCCACGGGCAGACCGACTACAACGTTGCGGGCCGTGTCCAAGGCCGGGTCGACATCCCCCTCAACGCCACGGGCAGGGCCCAGGCCGAGGCTGGCGCCGAGCGACTCGAGGACGTCCTGCGCTCCCTCATCGGCGCGCGCGAGCCGGGGGCCGGGCAGGCGGCCGCGTGCCGGATCGTCTCCTCGCCACTGGCCCGAGCCCGTGCCACGGCGCAGGCCCTGGCTGCGCGCCTCGCGGTCGAGGTGACCGCGCATCCCGGCCTCACCGAGCGCGACTTCGGGCGTTGGGAGGGGCTCACAGCCGAGGAGATCAGGGCGGGTTGGCCCGATGCCCATGCCGTGTGGCGCACCGGCCAGGACCCCCAGGGGGTCGATGTGGAGCCCCGCCGCGCCGTCGGCCAGCGCTTCAGCGAGGCCGTCAGGAGCCTCGCGGACGCCGCGGGGGAGGGGCCGCTCGTGATCGTCGCGCACGGGTCGGCCATTACCCAGGGCACGACCGCGCTGCTCGGCATGGACGCCTCCAGTTGGTTCGGGCTGCGGGGCCTGGACAACGCCCACTGGGCGAGGCTGCGTTCCTCCTCTCGCGTTCCCGGGTGGGAGCTCCATGACTGGAATGACGGCGCCGAGCCGACGGCGCTGCTGCCCTGACACTCCGGTCTCCGCGCGGTTCGGTGAGCCAGCACACGCGCGGCGGATTTGCCCAGGAGGCCGCGAGTCCATAGAGTTATCCGCGTCGCCCAGAGGGTGGCGCCCGTGAGGGGCTATGGCGCAGTTGGTAGCGCGCTTCCATGGCATGGAAGAGGTCGGGGGTTCGAATCCCCCTAGCTCCACGATCCGATCGGCTATGCCGGGCGGATGTCCCTTCGGGGCTATGGCGCAGTTGGTAGCGCGCTTCCATGGCATGGAAGAGGTCGGGGGTTCGAATCCCCCTAGCTCCACTCCTTTACGCAAGGTCCGAACCCCCGCCATCATCGATGGCCTTGGTTCGGGCCTTGTGCGCGTGTTGGGCCCAGATGAGGGCCGCGGCGTCGGGCTCATAGGGCGCCTCGCCTTGGCTGGGGCCGGGATCCTATTGGTCTTGCGGGAGTTGGCCGCGTTGGGGCCGATTTGTCCTGAGCCCGCTCCCGAGTGTCTCGCGGGGGTTTGACCGGGGTTCGGTTGTGTTGGAGCCGGGGTTCGGTGCCCGCCGCCGTTCGGTGTGGCCGTTGAGAGCAGCGCTCGGCTGACTGCGGCATCGGTGGACTGGTGAAAGCAGCGTGGGGAGCGCGGCTTTCGATGGCCCAGCGCTGCTTTGGGCGGCCCAGCGCTGCTACGGACGGCGCGGCGCGGTGCTGCTTCGGGTGTTCCAGCGCGGCTTTCGATGGTCCAGCGTTGCTTTGGGCGGCCCAGCGCTGCTCTCGATGACCCCGGCGATGGAAGGCAGTCGAATCCTCTGCGCATGTCAACCCCTCGCTGAGACCGGTCGACAAGCGCCTCGAAGCCGGTTCCGAGTTCTCGGGTTGAGCCTCGCTCCCCGGGCCGATCGCGCGCCATCGAAACCCCCATGCCAGGTGCCGCCCGTTCCAGCGCTTCCACGGCCCCTTCATGCTCGCGTGAGCTCGACATCGCCCTCGACGCCAACGCCCCCCGGCGGCCACGAAACCTTTGTCCCGCGCGGGCTCGACACACCCCCACCCCATGAGGGTAGCCTTACCTGTGGCGTGAGGGCGCCCCGCCCGATTGCCGGATGAAGGAGACCGCATGAGTCCTGCCCACGAGCGCCCGGGTACCGGCGCGCCCGGCATCGATGAGCGCGCGCGCCGCACGGCCCGCAGGCTTCTCGCGGGCGCCGGGAGCGCCACCGTGAGCGCCTACAGGCTCGACCCTTCCGGGGCTGGCGCCTACGTCGCGCACGCGCTCGACGTCGATGGCTTCATCCTCATCGCCATCCGCCCGCAGCCCGGCACGCCCCTCGCCGATGCCCCGGACGACCGCCTCATCGACGTCCGCCTCGACATCGTCTTGGACTCCTCTGAGCCCGGCATCCGCGTCACCGCCGCCAGCGCCCATGTCCTGGGCTCCCTCCGTTGGGTGCCCTCTCACTGGGTCGAGACCGTCCTCGCCGAGAGCGCCACCCCTGCCTGCCACTGCGCCATCACCGGGGAGGACCCCCTCGGACGTGTCAGCGAACTGGCCCGGACCCCCGGCGCGCGCCTCGCTCTCGTCCAGGGCAGTCGCGTCATCCTCCACGGCCCCGACGGCGTCTCTCGCCACATGGTGGAGGACCTCGCCGGCCAGGGCGACGAGGAAGCCACGACACCCGGGACCGCCTGGTCCCCGCTGGAGGTCCTCGACGCGCATGAGGCCGTGCGGTCCCTTGGAGACCTGTCCCTGCGCGCCCTGTGCGAGGCGGTCATCGCCGACGAGGCGCCGGGCTCGCTGTGCTCGAGGCGGCCCAGCGCCGGGGTGACCCGCAGCCTCATCGAGCGGGTCCTCGTCGTCGACGCCGACCCCTGGGGCGTCACGCTTATGCACGTCGGCGCCGACGAGACCCGCACCGTTCTGGTGGCCCTCCCCGGCGCGCCCCTGGCCCCGGCTGAGATCACCCCGGTCCTGGGCGCCCTCGCCGACGAACTCCTGCCCGCGCGCTTCGAGTTGGGCTGAGCCACGCCCGCGCGCGCCCGGGCTCGCGCGTCAGGAGGCCTCGTAGGACAGGCAGGCGGCGGTGTCACCGCCGATGCTCACGCCGTCGGCGGTGCACATGAGGTCGGAGTTGTGCACGCACTCGAGGCGCTGGCAGGCGCCCACGTGCCCCTCGGCAACGGGCAGGCCCGCCCGGGCGTCCAGGGTGATGAAGGTCGAGCAGGCGGCCTCGCCGTCAACGGTGATCGCGAAGGCGGTGCAGCCCCCGTTGTTGAAGGCGCAGGAGGTGGTGGTGCAGGTGGAGATGGGGGCGACGGCGGCCATGATGGGCTCCTCTCGGATGGCGCCTCGCGGCGCCGGTGAATTGGATATGAATAAGGTGACTCAGTTCCACCGGCGACGCCAAGGAAGGTGGCCCTCAGGGCTCCTCCGGGGAACAGGAAAGTGGCGGAATTCCAGGCATATCCCGAGCTGATCCGCGTGGGCGCGTCGGTCGTGCCGGCCGTGTCCAGCCGCGCGAGTTGGAGCCTCCGGGCGTTGCCAAACAAAGCCAGGTGAGCCTGGGCTGCGGTATTTTCGCAAGCGCGATACCCCTGCGCTGACCTCTCGGCGCGGAACGGACTTGGTCAGCGGCGAGGTGATGGCGGCGATACCCCTGCACTGACCGGTCGGCGCTGATGGGGGCGTGTGTCCCGGATGATGGACCGCTCACTGGCGGCGATGCGCGCGGGGCTACGGTGCCGAGGATCGTCCCGGGGCGCGCTTCGCGCGCGATCCCACGGCACCCTCGATTCCCCGCGCCGGGCACCGCCCCGGCGCCTCACCCCAGGAAGGCACAGCATGTCGTCCAGCACCGACGGCGCCTCAGCGGCGCGGGCACCCGAGCGAGAGCAGTGGAGCGGCCAGCTCGGCTTCCTCTTCGCCGCGATCGGCTCGGCCATCGGGCTGGGCAACATCTGGCGCTTCCCCGGCGTCGCCTACACCAACGGCGGCGGCGCCTTCATGATCCCCTACATCATCGCGCTGCTCTTCGTCGGGATCCCCTTCCTCTTCCTCGACTACGCCCTGGGCCACCGCCTGCGCGGCAGCGCCCCAGCGGTCTTCCGCCGCCTGAGCAGGCGCTTCGAGTGGATCGGCTGGTGGCAGGTCTTCATCTGCTTCGTCATCATGACCTACTACGCCGTGGTGGTGGCCTGGGCGCTCAGCTACGCGGTCTTCTCCGTCACCCTGGCCTGGGGGGATGACGCCGGTGGCTTCTTCTCCAAGTACGTCGGCCTGGACCAGTTCGGCGACGCCGCGCCGTCGTTCTCGGCCACCCCCATGGCCGGGGTCATCATCCCGCTGGTCATCGTGTGGGCCTTCGGCATCGTCACCATCTCGCGGGGCGTGAGCAACGGCGTGGAGAAGGCCAACAGGATCTTCCTGCCCCTGCTGGTCGTCATGTTCCTCGGGCTCGTGGCGCGCTCCATCCTCCTGCCCGGCGCCACCGGCGGGCTCAACGCTCTGTTCACCCCGGACTGGTCCTCCTTGGGCGATTTCAAGGTGTGGATGGCTGCCTTCGCGCAGATCTTCTTCTCCCTTTCCATCGGCTTCGGCATCATGCTCACCTACGCCTCCTACCTGCGGCCGCGCTCCAACCTCGTGGGAACGGGGCTCGTGGCGGCGTTCGCGAACTCCTCCTTCGAGATCCTGGCGGGGATCGGGGTCTTCTCGACACTCGGGTTCATGGCCCACGCCCAGGGCATCACCGTGGGAGAGATCGACAAGATCTCCGGGCCCTCGCTGGCCTTCATCACCTTCCCGACGGTTATCTCCCAGATGCCCGGCGGCCCGATCTTCGGCGTGCTCTTCTTCGCCTCCTTCGCGATGGCGGGGCTGACCTCCTTCATCTCCATCATCCAGGTGGTGGTCCCCGGGTTCTCTGAGAAGACCGGCATGTCCATCCCGCGCACCACCCTCCTCGTCTGCCTGCCCTCGGCAGCCCTCTCGCTCCTGCTGTTCGGCACCGCCTCGGGGCTGTTCGACCTCGACATCGTCGACGCCTTCATCAACAACATCGGCGTGGTCGGCTCGGCCATCATCATGTGCATCGGCGTCACCTGGGTGCTGCGCCGCGCCAAGCCGCTCCAGCGCCACCTCAACCTCGTCTCCGAGACCCGCGTGGTGGGCGGCTGGTGGCGATTCCTCATCGCCGTCGTCACCCCGCTCGCCCTGGCCTACATGCTCTTCCAGACGGTGCGCTCCTACGTCCAGGACGGCTACGAGGGCTACTCCGATGCCATGATCGGCGCCTTCGGCTGGGGAATGCTCGCCCTGGGCGTCGTCATCGTCGCCGCGCTCACGCTCGCCAGGTGGCGAACCCCGGTGGATGACTTCACCCCCATCGACCTGGATGCCCCTCTCGCCACCATCGAGAAGGAGAACTGACATGACCGGCGCCGCCATCATCCTCATGCTCGTCGCGATCATCATCATCTGGGGCGGTCTGGCCGTCTCCGTCACCGCCCTGTACGTGCGCGGGCGCCGGGAGGACCGGGAGGCCCGTGAGAAGGCCCTTGCCGCGGCCCACGAGCACCTGCGCGGCGGGCAGGACTCCTGATCCCGCGGCGCCACTGTCCGGGCGCGCCGCGCCGGGCCCCGATCCGTTTCCGCGGACCGGGGCCCGTGGGCCACAATCGCCTCATGACCACCTCATCCGACGCGCCGGCGCTCCCCGCGCTGGTGGCCTTTGACCTCGACGACACCCTCGCCCCCTCCAAGTCCGCGATGCCCGAGCCCATGGCCGCCGCCCTGCGCTCACTGCTGGACGTTGTCCCCGTCTGCGTCATCTCCGGGGGCCAGATCGGCCAATTCCGAGACCAGGTCCTGGCCCACCTCGGCGCCGACGACGCCGAGCTCTCCCGGCTCCACCTCATGCCCACCTGCGGCACCCGCTACTACGCCTATGGCGCCTCCTCCGGCACCGCCCGCGCCGATGACCAGGACGCGCGCGCCATCGAGGGCATGCCTGGCTGGCGGCTCGTCTACGCCAACGACCTGAGCCCACAGCAGATCGAGGAGGGCTTCGCCGTCGTCGAGGCTGAGGCCCGACGACTGGGCCTGTGGGAGGAGCGGACCTGGGGCGACATCCTCGAGGATCGCGGCAGCCAGATCACGTTCTCCGCCCTCGGTCAGGAGGCGCCGCTCGACGCCAAGCGCGCTTGGGACCCGACGGGGGAGAAGAAGGGCGCCCTGCGCGACGCCGTGGCCGCCCGCCTGCCCGGGCTCGAGGTCCGCTCCGGCGGCTCGACCAGCGTGGACATCACCCTCAAGGGAGTCGACAAGGCCTACGGGATGACCCGCCTCGCGGAGGTCACCGGCATCCCCGGTGAGCGGATGCTCTTCGTCGGGGACCGCCTCGACCCCGAGGGCAACGACTACCCGGTGCTCGCGCTCGGCATTCCCTGCCACGCCGTCTCCGGCTGGGAGGAGACCGCCGTGTTCGTGGCCGATCTCGCCCAGCGCATCGCCGCCGGGGGCGCCTGAGGGCCCTGGCTGATGACCCACCAGGACGAGGCCCCCCACGAGGCCGGAATCAGCGGCAGGCCGGCCCGCGCCGGTTCGCCGCTGGCCGCGCTGATCAGAACGGTCACGAGGCCCCGGCGGGTCATCTGGCGGGCGTGGTGGTCCCGCGGCGCCGGTTTCCGCCGCGTCGTGCGCGCCCTGGGGCTGCTGCTCGTCTCCGGGACGATCAGCCTCGGCCTGGGCGCCGCCACCGCGCAGGCCTCCTCGCCCGTGGGCCCGCACGAGGCCCACTGGTCCACCAACCTCGACTCCGTCGTCGTCCTCGACCTCGGCCCGCTGGGCAGCGCCTCCATGGACTCCCCGGTCCCGCCGCTCGGGGCGCGCGTCGTGCTGGGGGAGATCCCCTCCTCCATGGGCGTGGCCCCCGTGGACACGGCGAGCCTGGGCGAGTCCCTGTCCCAGGATGCCAACGCCTACCTCACCCTCGCCTCCCGCCCCGGGCTGACCATCGACCGCGGGGTCCACGCGCTTATCGACGACGCCCTGCGCAGGGCCGGACTGATCGAGTCCCTGCTCCTGACCGCCGTTGCCGCGGGCCGCCTGAGCGCCAAGGGCCGCCTGCGCGCGCTCGTCGGCATGGGGCTGCGCCGCCGACCCGCGGCGGCCCTGGCCGGAGTGGGCGCCCTGGCCACGATGACCGTCATGCTCGCCCCCGTGCTGCGCCCCACCACCGTGCCCGGCGAGACGATCCCCGCCCTGGAGGGCACGTCTTTCGCCTCGGCGCGGCTGTCGGGCCGCATCGCCGACATCGCCGCCGCCTACGGCGGCACCGTCACCGGCTTCATCAGGGACAACCAGGCCTTTTATGCCCGGGCCCAGAGCAATCTGCGCGCCGCCTGGACCGCCTCGCAGCGCGTCGGGGGCAGGATCGACGTCACCGCCTCCTCGGGGGGCTCCGACGAGGCCTCGATCCAGTCGGCCCTCTCCCAGTCCCAGGCGGCCCACGAGGCCGCGGCCGCGCGGCCCGCCGCCGGCCCCTCACCCAGCGCCGCCCCCACCGCCACGGATGCCGCCGCCCCGCCGTGGGCAGGCCCCTCGCCGTCGCCCTCGGCCGGCTCCGCCCCCACCATTCCCGCCACGCCGAGTCAGGCCCTGGCCACCCGGGCCAACGAGGCGCCGGTGACCGCGGTAATGTCCACGGACCTGCACTGCAACCTCGACGTCATCTCCTTCACCGGTCTGCTCGACCAGCTCGCCCGCCCCGACGTCCACATGGACGACGGCGACCTCGCCATGACCGGCTCCAACCCCGAGCAGGTCTGCGTCGACGCCCTCAGCCGGGCGGTTCCCTCCGGCGTCGCGCGCGTGGCCACCATCGGCAACCACGACTCCGAGGCCACCGCCGAGCGCCTGCGGGGCCAGGGCTGGACCGTCACCGGCGGCAAGCCGGTCAAGGCGGGCCCGCTGACGGTCCTCGGGGACGACGACGTCGAGCGCACCACCGCCGCGGGCACCACCCAGCGCGGGGCGGAGGACGCCGCCCAACTCGGCCAGCGCCTGTCCGACCAGGCCTGCCGGGCCGCCAATGCGGGGAGCGCCGTCGACGTCGTCCTCGTCCACCGGCCCCAGACCTTCGCGCCCCTCCAGGCCTCCGGCTGCGCCCCCCTGCTCCTGGCCGGCCACGTCCACGAGGAGCGGGGGATGACCGCCGTCAACGGCGAGAGGGGACGGGTCAACGCCCTCACCTCCGGCGCCGGCAAGGGCGGCACCTCCATCGGCCCCGTCACCCAGGAGGCCTGGCTCCACGAGCTCGCCTTCACCTCCGATGGCGCGCTCATCGCCTGGCGGGCGATCATCCTGCGCCCCGACGCCTCCGTCACCGTGGGCGCCTGGCAGGGACCTCCCCAGCCCACCGGCGCGCCTGTCGCGACCGGTGGCGCCACGGCGGCCCCGGGCCCGACCGGCCCGACCGGTCCCGCCCCGACGCCCGGCACCGCGCCCGGCACCGCGCCCAGCCGGGGCACCGCGCCTGGCACCGCGCCCGGCCGGGGCGCCGTCCCCGCGGCTCCGGCGAGTGCCGGGGACGCGGGGCCCGAATCCCACCGATGAGGCAAACACGCGGGGCGCGACGAGGGCCGAGGGCTGAATGGTCGCGTCATCGAGCGCCCTCAGGGTGCACAATGAGCCGGTCGCGTCACCAGGCGCGCGGCCGTCGATGACCCGAGCAGCGAGAGGAGCGCCGTCATGGCCCACGTGCCGACTCAGGCGGAGATCGACGCGATGAGCGAGGAGGAGCTGGAGGCCTACCTCGCCAGCGCTGAGGGCCCCGACTCCACCATCCTCGAGGTCGAGGGCACCGGGGCCACCGCCTCCTCCGGAGCCCCCCGCGGCTACGCCTGGCTCCTCGTCATCGGCTCGATCATCGCGCTCGGGGCCTGCTGGGAGCTCACCGCCGCCCATATCAAGCAGATCAAGGAGCCCCTTGAGAGCCTGTCCTGCGACATCAACCCCCTGGTCTCCTGCGGGGCATCCCTGGACATATGGCAGGGCAACCTGCTGGGCGTGCCCAACGCCCACATCGGGGCGATGGCCTTCGCCGCGCTCCTAACGCTGGGAGCGCTCCTCCTGGGCGGGATGCGCCTGCCGCGCTGGGTGTGGCGGGGCATGGTGGCCGGGACCATCGGCGGGATCCTCTTCGTCGCCTGGTTCCTGTTCGTCTCCGTCATGGACCTGGGCAAGCTCTGCCCCTTCTGCATGCTCATCTGGGCGGTCACCATCCCCGTGGCCACCTCCACCTGGGCGTGGGCCGCCGCCGGTGGGCACCTGGGCGTCAGCCCCGCGACCGCTCGCCGCCTCGTGGCCTGGCGCTGGTGGGGCGCGGCCGTGCTCTACGCGCTCGTCGGCCTCGTGGTCGTCGCCGGCCTGTGGTCCGAGTGGATGACGCTGCTGCGATGAGTGCCCCCGCCCGCCCCGGCATCGAGGAGAGCCCCGCGCGCGCGGCGGTGCCCGCGCGCCCCATCGACGCGGCCGTCCTCGCTGATTCGACCGTCGCCCAGGATTACCTCAAGGCGGTGTGGGCCGCCACGGAGCGGGGCGGCGCCGGCGCCTCCATCACGGGCCTGGCCCAGCGCATGGGGGTGGCGGCTTCCACGGCATCGGAGAACGTCTCCCGGCTGGTCGACGCCGGCCTCCTGGAGCATGAGCCCTATCGCGCCGTCACGCTCAGCGCCGCGGGCATGCGGCGCGCCATGGGCATGGTGCGCCGCCACCGCCTCCTGGAGACCTACCTCGTGGAGGCCCTCGGCTTCGACTGGGACGAGGTCCATGAGGAGGCCGAGGTCCTCGAGCACGCCATCTCCGAGCGCCTCCTCGATCGCATCGACGCCGCCCTGGGGCGCCCCTCGCGTGACCCCCACGGTGACCCGATCCCCGCTGCCGATGGCGCCATGGCGGTGCCCGCCCTGCGTAGCCTCGACGCGCTGCGCGTGGGGGAGACCGGCTCCGTGGCCCGCATCCAGGACGACCCCAACACCCTCCAGGCCCTTGACCGCGCTGGGATCGGCCTGGACTCGCGGATCGTCGTGACGGGCCGGGGCCGGGCCGACGGCGGCTCGGGCCCGCGCCCCAGCCGCGTCCGCCTCGTCAGCGCCACCGGGGAGGGGCGGGGGGGAGCCCCCGAGGCGGTGGAGGCATCCGGTGGAGCACTAGGACCGGGGGAGGCCGTGATCCCGGCGGGCTCCCTGTGGGTCCTCGCCGAAGACTGAAGGATCAACGGGGCCGGGCACGGCCCGCGGCCGGAGCGCCGCCGCGGGCGCCATCCGCCCGAACCGCCGCCTGGAGTGAAGGCCCCTGACCGTCGGGCGCGCGGCGCCTTCGTCTGGGAGGATTGGGTGCATGAGTACCCTCTTCACCAAGATCATCAACGGCGAGATCCCCGGCTCCTTCGTGTGGGCGGATGAGCGCTGCGCCGCCTTCGCCACGATCGAGCCCCACACCGACGGGCACGTCCTCATCGTCCCCTTCCAGGAGATCGACTCCTACGTGGACGCCCCCGACGAGCTCGTCGCCCACCTGGCGGTGGTGGCCAGGCGCATCGGGGCCGCCCAGACCCGCGTCTTCGGTGCCGCGAGGGCCGGGGTCATGGTGGCCGGCTACGGCGTCGACCACCTCCACGTGCATGTCCTGCCGATCCGCGACGAGGCGGACTTGCAGTTCTCCTCCGCCCGCCAGGACGCCGCCCCTGAGGAGATCGAGGCCGCCATGGCGCGCCTGCGCGCCGGACTGGATGAGGACGGCTGGGGGGAGTTCGTCATCACCAGCGCCCCGGGCGCCCCGGGCGCCCGCTGAGCGGGACCGCGCGCCCGGACGTGACCGGCCCCTCAGAGGGAGGGGGCGCCCACCGCTCGGGCATGGCGCGGGCAGGGCCCGGCCGGGCGATAGGCTGGCCCCAGCCACGATCCCTGGGGGATGAAGCCCCTCAGGGCATGATGATCAGGGAAAGAGCGCAGAGCACCATGACCCAGAACCCCGTAGCCGCCCCGGAGCCCACTGACGCGCCTCCCTTCCGGTACACGGCCGCGCTCGCGGGCAGCATTGAGACCTCCTGGCAGGACCGCTGGGAGAGCGAGGGCACCTTCTGGGCGGACAACCCCACGGGCGATCTCGCCGGCCCCGGAGCGAAGCGCGAGAAGTTCTTCATGCTCGACATGTTCCCCTACCCCTCGGGCAAGGGCCTGCACGTGGGCCACCCCCTGGGGTACATCGCCACGGACGTCATCGCCCGCTTCACCCGTATGACCGGCAAGAACGTCCTGTACACGATGGGCTACGACGCCTTCGGCCTGCCCGCCGAGCAGTACGCCGTGTCCACCGGCCAGCACCCGCGCGTGTCGACCGAGGCCAATATCGCCAACATGCGCCGCCAGCTGCGCCGCCTGGGCCTGTCCCACGACTTGCGCCGCTCCATCCAGACCATCGACGTCGACTACGTGCGCTGGACCCAGTGGATCTTCCTGCAGATCTTCAACTCCTGGTTCGACCCCACCGCCGAGCGCCGCGACGGCCGGGGCACGGGCGCTGCCCGCCCCATCGCCGAGCTCGAGGCCAAGTTCGCCTCCGGCGAGGTGCCCACCCCGGACGGCCGGCCATGGGCGGAACTGGGCGAGGCCGAGCGCGCCGAGATCATCGACTCCCACCGGCTGGCCTACGTCTCCCACGCGCCGGTGAACTGGTGCCCTGGCCTGGGCACGGTGCTGGCCAACGAGGAGGTCACCTCCGAGGGCCGGTCCGAGCGCGGCAACTACCCCGTCTTCAAGCGCAACCTGCGCCAGTGGATGATGCGGATCACCGCCTACGGGGACCGCCTCGCCGAGGACCTGGACACCGTTGACTGGCCCGAGAAGGTCAAGCTCATGCAGCGCAACTGGATCGGCCGGTCCGAGGGCGCCGAGGTGACCTACGCGGTGCCCGGAGCCGCGCTCGCGGGAGCCTGCCAGGACTCGCTCACGGTCTACACCACGCGCCCGGACACCCTTTTCGGCGCCACCTTCATGGTGGTGGCCCCCGAGCACCCGATCCTGGGCGGTGCTCCCTTGGCCGCCTCGGCCCGCACCCAGGCCCAGATCGACGACGACGCCGCGGCCCTCACGCTGCCCGCGGCCTGGCCCGAGGGAACGAAGGAGGCCTGGACCGGCGGGCACGCCACCCCGGCCGAGGCCGTGGCCGCCTACCGCGCCTACGCCGCCGCCGCGACGGACGCCGAGCGAACCGATGAGGGTCGGGCCAAGACCGGTGTCTTCACGGGCCTGTTCGGCATCAACCCGGTGGATGGGCGCCAGGTGCCGGTCTTCGTGGCCGACTACGTCCTCATGGGCTACGGCACCGGCGCGATCATGGCGGTTCCCTCCGGCGACCAGCGCGACTGGGACTTCGCCCGCGAGTACGGGATCGACGTCGTCGCCACGATCCAGCCGCCGGAGGGCTTCAGCCTGGAGGAGGCCGCCTGGACGGGGGACGGCCCGCTCATCAACTCCGCCAATGGTGAGATCGACCTCAACGGCATGGGCAAGGATGAGGCCAAGGCCGCCATGACCCAGTACCTGGAAGCCAAGGGAGTGGGCCGCGGCGCGGTCACCTACCGCCTGCGCGACTGGCTCTTCTCCCGTCAGCGCTATTGGGGCGAGCCCTTCCCGATCGTCTGGGACGAGGACGGCCTCGTCCACGCCGTCCCGGAGTCCATGCTGCCGATCGAGCTGCCGGAGGTCACCGACTACTCCCCGCGCTCCTTCGACCCCGACGACGCCGACTCCTGCCCCGAGGCGCCGCTGTCCAAGGCCACCGAGTGGGTGGAGGTCGAGTTGGACCTGGGCGATGGGCCCAGGAAGTACTACCGCGAGACCAACACGATGCCGCAGTGGGCGGGCTCGTGCTGGTACGAGATGCGCTACGCGGACCCCACGAATGAGACGGCGCTCATCGACCCGGCCAACGAGGCGTACTGGATGGGCCCCCGGCCCGAGGGGGGCAACGCCTCCGGCGGCACGGACCTGTACGTGGGCGGGGTGGAGCACGCGGTGCTGCACCTGCTGTACTCGCGCTTCTGGCACAAGGTGCTCTTCGACCTCGGCCACGTCTCGTCCTCGGAGCCCTACCACCGCCTGTTCAACCAGGGATACGTGCAGGCCTACGCCTTCAAGGACGCCCGGGGGCAGTACGTGCCCGCGGAGGAAGTGGAGGAGAGCGCCGGCGCCGACGGCGAGCCGTCCTTCACCTGGCAGGGCGAGCCTGTGACCCGCGAGTACGGGAAGATGGGCAAGTCCCTGAAGAACATCGTCACCCCGGATGAGATGTACGACGCCTACGGGGCGGACACCTTCCGCGTCTACGAGATGTCGATGGGCCCCCTGGATGTGGACCGCCCCTGGGAGACGCGCGCCGTGGTGGGCGCGCAGCGCTTCTTGCAGCGCCTCTGGCGCAACGTCATCGACGAGTCCACGGGTGAGGTGACGGTGGTCGATGAGGCCGCCGACGACGCCACGCGCCGACTCGTGGCCCGCACGATCGTGGGGGTGCGTGAGGACTACGAGGGGATGCGCCTGAACACGGCGATCGCCAAGCTCATCGTGCTCAACAACCATCTCACGTCTCTGGGCGCGGTGCCGCGCGAGGCGGCGGAGGCCCTGGTGCTCATGGTCTCCCCAGTGGCCCCGCATATCGCGGAGGAGCTGTGGGGCAGGCTCGGGCACGAGGCCTCACTGGCCCGCGAGCCCTTCCCGGCGGTGGCGGACGAGGCGCTGCTGGCGGCGGAGAAGGTGACCTGCGTGGTGCAGGTCAAGGGCAAGGTCCGTGACCGCCTGGAGGTGGACCCGGGGATCGACGCCGCCGAGCTGGAGCGCCTGGCCCTGGCGGCACCCGGCGCGGTGCGCGCCCTGGACGGCAGGTCAGTGCGCAAGGTCATCGTCAAGGCCCCGAGGCTCGTGAGCATCGTGCCGGAGTGAGCCGGGCTCCGCTGCTCGGCGCGGATGCCCCTGACAAGCGGGTCATGCGAGCGGCGGTGAGCTGATGCGCTGGGATGCGCTCAACTCACCGCCGCTCGCACCGCTGAAGGCGGTGCGCCGCATGCCCCGCCTTGGAGCCCCTGCCCACCGCGCCGGAGGGCAGGGGCGAAGGCGGCGGAGGCCGTCAGCGCCGCCGTCGCCCGGGAAGGTCCCGTTGACGGCGGCGCTCAGCCTCAGCGCTTCCGCAGGACGTTGCCGAGGACGGAGCGCACGATCTGGCGGCCGACGGAGCCGATCGTCTTCTCGATCTCCCGTTGCCGGCGCTCCGCGGCCCGCTCGGCGGCCAGGCGCTGGCGCTCGGCCTCCTTGGCCGCCTGACGCTGGAGCCTCTCCAGCTCCTTGGCCTGGCGCTCGGCCTCCTTCTGGGCGGCCTTCTGCGCCGCGGCCTCAGCTCGCTCCGCCGCCTTCGCGGCCGCGGCCTCGGCCTTCGCCCGCTCCTTCTCCTCAGCGGCGGCGGCCTTCTCCGCCGCCACGCGGGCCTCCTCGGCTGCCAGGGCGGCGGCGGCCTCCTCGGTCTCAGCCGCGATGCGCTTCTCCAGCAACTCGTAGGCCGACTCGTTGTCCACCACGGTGGCGTACTTGCCGGCCAGCGGCGAGCCGGAGAGCAGTGACTGCACCGTCGAGTCCTGCCCGGCGCCCATCACCGAGGCCGGGGCGTCCACCACCACGGCCGTCACCGGGGCCGGGCGGCCCTTCTCATCGAGCACCGAGACCACGGCTTGGCCCGTGCCCAGCGAGGTGAGCACCTTGGTCAGGTCCAGGGGCGAGGTCGGGAAGGTCGAGACCGCCTTCTTCAGGTTCGCGGCGTCGTCGGGGGTATGCGCGCGCAGCGCGTGCTGCACCCGCGATCCCAGCTGCGCCAGCACCTCATTGGGCACATCCGTGGGCGACTGGGTGATGAACACGATGCCCACGCCCTTGGAGCGGATGAGCCGGACCGTGCGTGTGACGGCCTCCATGAAGGCCTTCGTCGCGTCCGCGAACAGCAGGTGCGCCTCGTCGAAGAAGAACACCATCTTCGGCTTGTCCAAATCCCCGACCTCCGGCAGCACCTCGAACAGCTCGCCGAGCAGCCACATCAGGAACGTGGAGAACAGCGTGCCCTGGGACTGGATGTCCTCCAGCTCCAAGGAGGAGACGATGCCGCGCCCATCGGGGGACACGCGCATGAGGTCCTGCACGGACAGGCCCGGCTCGCCGAAGAACGCGTCCCCGCCGCTGGCCTCCAGGGCAGCCAACTCTCGCAGGATGACCCCCGCCGTCGCCTCGGAGACGCCACCGATGGTCTTGAGCTCGGCCTTGCCGGCGTCGGTGTTCACCAGGTAGTTGATGACCGCCCGCAGGTCCTTGAGGTCCAGCAGCGCCATCCCCTGCGAATCGGCCCAGTGGAAGACGAGCTGCAGGGCGGAGGTCTGCGTCTCGTTGAGGCGCAGGACGCGCGCCAGCAGCACCGGACCGAACTCCGTGATCGTCGTGCGGATTGGCGTCCCCTTGCCCTGGCCCCCCAGGGTGAACAACTCCATCGGGAACGACGCCGGCTTCCAATCCTGGCCCGTCGACGCCGTGCGCGACTCCAACTTCGGACTCGTGGCCCCCGGCTCGGCCATGCCCGTCAGATCCCCCTTGATGTCGGAGAGGAACACGGGCACCCCCGCCGAGCTCAGCCCCTCGGCCAGCAACTGCAGGGTGCGGGTCTTGCCGGTGCCCGTCGCGCCGGCCACCAGGGCGTGGCGGTTGAGCAGCGCCATGGGGATGCCCACGCGCACGCCCTTGACCGGGACGGGATCGCCCGACGCGGGGGCGGTCTCCAGGTAGGTGCCCACGGGGAGCATGCGCCCGTCGAAGGCGTAACCGTCGCGCACCTGCGCCGCGTAGCCCTCCGGCTCGCTCGACGACGGCGCCGCGGGAGCCTGCGCAGGGGCATCGGGGGCGGCCGGCTCGGCGGGCGCCTCGGCGGCCGACTCGGCAGGCGCCTCGGGGGCCGACTCGGCGGGCGGCTCGGGCTCGGCGGGCTTGCCCTCCGCCTTCCGCCCGGTTCGAGCAGCTGGCGCGTCCTGGGGAGTCCCCGTGGCGGCGCCGCTGGCCAAGGCGGCCTCGAGGGCGGCCTGGGCGGCGGCGGCTTTCGCGGCGGCGGCATCGGCGGCGGCCTGGGCGGCCTCGGCCTTGAGACGAGCGATGTCAGGCGTGTCAGTCATGGCGCCATGGTAGAGGAGGGAGTCCGGGAAACGTCGGCGCACGCGGTCCCGAGTCTCTGACGGCGCGGCTGAGCAGGGCTATCGTCGGAGCATGAGCCTCGCCGTCGTCACGGACTCATCGTCGTGCCTGCCGGCCGATCTCGCGCGCGCCCGCGGCATCGGCGTCGTCCCCCTGCACGCCACCACGGGGGACGGGGACCGGCCGGGCAGCACATCCCGGCCAAGTCCCGACGAGCTCGCCCACGCCTACGCCCACGCCGCGCGGGGCGCCGATGAGGTCCTCGCCCTTCACCTGGCGGCCTCGCTGTCGGGCACCGCCGACGCCGCCACGCGCGCGGCCGAGAAGATCAATCAGGCCCTCGGCCGACGGGTCGTCACTGTGCTCGACTCCGGCACCACCGGCGGCGCGCTCGGGCAGGCCGCCATCGCCGCCAGTGGTGCGGACACCGCGGCCGACGGCGTCGAGCGCGCCCGCGACCTCGTCTCCCGCAGCGCCGTCCTCTTCCTCGTGGACGACCTCGCCCACCTGCGCCGCGGCGGGCGCCTCGACCGCCGCACCGCCCTGCTCGGCGGGGCCCTCGGCGTGCGCCCCATCCTGCGCGTCACCGCCGACGGGATCCGCCCCGTCGAAGCCGTGCGCGGCGCCAAGCGGGCGCGCGCCCGACTGGCCGAGCTCGCCGCCGGCCTCGCCTCCCAGGGCGCCGGTGCCATCGGCCAGACCGGCCTCATCATCCACGCCGACGACGGCACGGCCGCCCGGGCCCTGATCGACGCCATCGCCGCGGGCGCGCCCGGGGAGGAGCCCCATGGGCCCACTGGGGCGGATGCCACCGCCGCCGAGGCTGAACTCCAGGCGGCGCCACCGGCCGGTGGGCGGACCGATGAACCGGCGCGCTTCTGGCCCTTCGACCCCGCCCTCTCGGTGCACGTCGGCCCCGGGGCCCTCGGCTGCGTCATCATCTCGCCCGGCAGCCGGGGAACCACAGGCCCCGCCATGCGCACCTGAGACCGCCCTCTTCACAGGCGCCCTGCGAGAGAACTCCCGCGCTCCTTAACCTCGAAGGCATGAGCGGCAGCCGGATCGCGGGCGGGCGGGCCTCGCGTAAACGACCCATCGAGGACTACGTGCGCATCGCCTGCGCCACCGATCCCCAGGACCCGCCCATCAAGCCCCGACGAGTCGCCATCACGCCGCGCGCCGCCATCGCCGGAGGCCTCATCATCATCGCCCTCGCCCTCCTCCTCGCCATCCGCTCCGTCCTCGTCTCCGCCGATGCGCGCGCCCCCGTGCTCGCGGCGGGCACGACCGGCACCCCGGGCGCCACCGGTGCGGCGAGCCCCACCAGCGCCCCTCCTGGCCCGGTGACCCCTGGGGGAGGCGCCGCCGGGCCGGCGGGCGGCGGCGCGGCGGGCAGCGCCGTCGTCCACGTCACCGGCGCGGTGGCCACTCCCGGCGTCGTCACGCTCCCGGCGGGCGCGCGCATCGGCGACGCCCTCGACGCCGCTGGCGGGGCCGCCCCCGACGCCGATGTGGAGCAACTCAACCTCGCGCGCGTCGTCGTCGATGGCGAGCAGATCCGGGTTCCCCGCCAGGGTGAGACGCCGCCACCCGCCGCGCCCGGCCCCACCGGGCCATCCGCCGGGGCGGGCGCCGTCCGAAGCAGCGGTGGTAGCGGGCGAGTCAACATCAACACCGCCGACGCCACCGCGCTCGAGGCCCTGCCCGGCGTCGGCCCGGCCCTGGCCAAGCGGATCGTCGACTACCGCGCCGAGCACGGACCCTTCGCCACCGTCGACTCCCTCATCGACGTCCCCGGCATCGGCCAGGCCAAGCTCGAGGCCCTCCGAGGATCGGCCACCGTATGAGCGCCCATCCGGCTGCTGAGCCCGCGGCCCCCGCCCTCGACCTGCGCCTTCTCGCGCCCTCCCTGGCGGCCTGGGCCTGCGCGTGGGGCGCCACGGGACTGACCGGGGCCCGCGCTTGGCGGGCCTGCGCCGTCGGGGCCGTCGTCGTCCTCGCGCTCGCGGCCGCGCTCATCGGGCCGGTCGGCCATTACCGCCCGCCCCGCCACCGCCACGACCCGCGCCCCGGCAACGCGGGCACCGCCTCCGCTGGCCCCATCGCCGCCGGAGCGCTACTGACCTGCCTGACGGTGGCGGCCGTCCTCGGCGTGTCCTCAGCGGGCCAATGGGCCCGCGCCCGGGACCCGATGACGCTCGCCGTCGAATCCGGGCGCGTCGTCACCGTCGAGGGGACCATCAGCGAGCAGCCGCGCGCCACCGCCTCGCCGCGCGCCACGACCATCCTGACCGCCCTGGACGGGGTGCGCATCGACGGCAGCCCCTCGGGGCTGAGCATCCGAGTCCTCGCGGACGCGTCCTGGCTGGAGGCGCCGCTCGGCTCACGCGTCACCACGCGCGCCAGGCTGCGTGCCCCGGGCCCGGGCTCCTCCGACGGAGCGATCCTCGGGAGGGGGAGCGCTCCCAAGAGGCTCGGCGACCCCGAGGGGGTGCTGGGCGTCGTCGGCGAGATCAGGGAGGGACTGGCGAGGGCGACCGGTCGCGCCGGTGGCGGGGCCCCCGGGCGTTGGGTCGGGGGAGAGGACGCCGGCGCCCTGGCGCTCGTGCCCGGGCTGGCCCTTGGTGACGACCATGCTCTGCCCGCCGACCTGCGAGAGGACATGCGGACCGTCTCGATGACCCACCTGACCGCGGTCTCCGGGCAGCACGTCGTCATCGTGCTCGGACTCGTGCTCACCGGCCTGGGCGTCTTGCCCAGGCGCTGGCGGGCGCTCGCTGGCGGGATCGTCCTGGGATGCCTCGTCCTCCTCATGCGGCCCAGCGGCTCCGTCCTGCGCGCGGCGGCGATGGGCGCGGTCCTCCTCGCCGGCGTGGCCGCGGGGCGCAGATCAGCCTCCCTGCCCGCCCTGTGCGCGGGGATGATCGTGCTGCTGCTCGTCGACCCGTGGCAGTCGCGCGACTACGGCTTCGCCCTGTCCGTGGCGGCCACCGGTGGGATCCTGCTCGGCTCAGGGCCGATCATGACCACCCTGTCCCGGCGTCTGCCCCGTTGGGCGGCGGCGCTCATCGCCGTGCCGGGGGCGGCGCAACTCGCCTGCGCGCCGCTGCTCATCCTCCTCCAGCCAAGAGTCGGGCTGTGGGCTGTTCCCGCGAACATGATGGCGGCCCCGCCGGTGCCCCTGGCGACGGTGGCGGGGCTGCTAGCGGCGCTCATGGCGCCGGTATGGGGGACAGCAGCGGCTTGGATCGCCCTGCCGGCACTCGCCTCCTGCGCCTGGATCGCCGGTGTGGCGCGGTTCTTCGCCGCGCTTCCCGGCGCGACGATCCCCTGGCCCGGGGGCGTCGGGGGAGCCCTCCTCCTCGCGGCGGTCGAAGCGCTTCTCATCGTCCTCATCCGTCGTCGTCCCCGTCCCCATCCCCACCCCTTATGAGCGAGACCGGTCGAAAACAGCGCCGAGACCGGTCGAAAACAGCGGCGAGACCGGTCGAAAACAGCGGCGAGACCGGTCGAAAACAGCGGCGAGACCGGTCCTGACCAGTGAATGGGGTGCGGGGCGTGCCGCGCCATCGGCGTGGTGGACGTGTTGAAGGCGTCGGACTGCGGCCGTGGGCCGTGCCTCATGGCGCCCGCCGACGACGTCGGCCAGGGAGTGCTGCTCCTCGTCGATGAGATCCGTCGCTTCAACCGGGCGCAGGAGGACTCGTTCCTGCCCTATGTCGAGGATGGGGCAATGGTGCTCGTCGGGGCGACCACCAAGATTCCGAGCTTCGAGTTCAACGGGGCGCTGCCTCCAGTTGCGCAAGTCGATGCGCGGCAGCTAGCCCGACGCCGCTCTCCACTAGCTGAGTAAGGATGCCGCTGAGAAGTGAGGACCCGCTATTTTCAGCCCCTGGGGGGATCGTCCGCTTCGCCAGCGAGCATGGGGGAGGACCGACCCCGGTTCCCTGCGGATCGCCCTCGCGATGCGGTTACTCCCATCGAGACCGGTCGATATCAGGAGCGAGACCGGTTCGGGAGTGGGTAACTGGTTGTGGTGTTGCTCGGCGTCGTCGGAGTGGTCGGCGCCGGGGTGGGGTCCTTGGTGCAGGCCGTTAGGATCAGTAGTCCTGGGGCCAGGGCGCAGCAGGCCAGAAGGACCAGGGCGGTGGAATGGCGGATGCCGGCGCCGCGTTGTTGAGGCGCAGCGGGGTCGCCGGCGTGGGTTGGTGAGGGGCGGGGCGCGGGGGTCATGGGTTCTGGGGCCTTCCAAGTGAGGAGTCGATGCGGTCATGGACCAGGGAAGCGCGAGGCCCCAGGTCGGCCCCAGACGACGGCGGCATCGCCGTCGGGCCCCAACCCTAGGACCCCGCCCACCCTGCCCCACCAGCACCGTCCTGCGGACAGCGAACCGGTCTCGCTCCTAACAACGACCGGTCTCGCTCCTAACAACGACCGGTCTCGCTCCTCATTTCGACCGGTCTCGCCCCTCATTTCGACCGGTCTCGCGATTAGGATGGGGCGTGAAGGATCTCAATGGCGTGGGAGGAATGACCGGCATGAATGCTGACGGCGCCGCCGCAGTCGATCCGCAGCTCGACGCGGCGCTCGCTGCGCGCGCGAAGATGGAGCGGCTCCTGGCCGCCCCCACGCCCTTCGCGAATGACGACGGCTCGCCGATCCCCGAGGTGACCGCCGCCATCACGGCCACCGGTCTGCCGCGCCACGAGTACATGCGCGGCGTCGTCGCCGCCCTGACCGCCACGCGCGTCATCGTCCCCGTCGCCGCTCACGCGCTCACCGCCCCCACCGGCGCCACCGCCCCCCATGCCGTTCACACCAACGACGCCAGCCGCGACGCCGCCACCCTGGCCGTCACCCTGCCCGACGGCCACATCGCCCTGCCTGTCTTCACCTCCGCGGCCGCCATGAGCGCCTGGCGCGATGACGTGCGCCCCGTCCCCGTCGATCCTCATCGTGCCGCGGCGGTCGCCTGCGAGCACACTGACCAGCTCTGGGTCCTCGACCCTGGGACCCTCGACCTGCGCCTGCCCCGGCCCGCCGTCGTCGCGCTCGCCGGGGGAGAGGATTGGATCCCCTCCTGGGCTTCCGACCCCATCCAGTCCGAGGTCCGCGCTCAGCTGGAGGCGGTCGACGGCGTCACCGGCGTCGCGTTCGCTCCCGGAGAGGCCTCCGAGCTGCGGGTCTTCATCCGCGTGGACGCCGGCCAGGGCATGCCCGCCGTCGCCGCCGCGCTCGACGGCTGTCAGCGCGTCATGGTCAATCCCGCCTGGGGCGAGCTCATCGACACCATCGAACTCTGCCCCATCCCCGCCTGACGCCCCATCGGCGGCCGGCCGATGCCCCTGGTCCGTCATCAGGGCGCCCGCCGTCCCCATCGTCTCAGCGCCGCGGGCATTCTCGGCCGCCGTCGTGGTGGCCTGGGACATGAGAGCGGAGGAATGGGCCGCGTGAGCAGCACCACGTGGGTCTCCTGGAATCGCGCCGCTCCCGGCTTGGGATGGACGCGCGCGTTCTGGTAGCCTCAGTGGTTGACCGGCCGGGGTCCATCCCCGGCGCGCAAGCGGAGCAATCCCACCTGGGTCCCGTCAAGGGGCCGGGTTTCCTGCCGAGGGCATGCCCCCGGCGCTGGCGCAATGGGCTCGTGCCCGCGCGTCGGCGTGCTCGTACGAGCATATGAGGCCTCCGCTAGCGATGCGCAGCGGGGGCTTTTCCCGTTGCCACGGAATCCGAACAAGGAGTGAGGAACAGCCATCAGCGAGCCCCGTATAAACGAACGGATCCGCGTCCCCGAGGTGCGCTTGGTCGGCCCCAGTGGCGAGCAGGTCGGCGTCGTCCGCGTGGAGGACGCCCTCCGACTGGCCGAGGAGGCCGGTCTCGACCTTGTCGAGGTCGCCCCTGACGCACGCCCCCCGGTGTGCAAGCTCATGGACTACGGCAAGTTCAAGTACGAGTCGGCCATGAAGGCGCGCGACGCCCGGCGCAACCAGGCGAACACGCAGCTCAAGGAGATCCAGTTCCGGCCCAAGATCGACGATCACGACTACGCCACCAAGATGGGGCACGTGCGCCGATTCCTCGAGGGCGGGGACAAGGTCAAGTGCATCGTCCGCTTCCGCGGCCGCGAGCAGTCCCGTCCCGAGCTCGGTGTGCGCCTGCTGGCGAAGGTCGCCGAGGAGGTCGGCGAGCTCGCCACCATTGAGTCCCATCCGCGCCAGGATGGCCGCCAGATGGTCATGGTGCTGGCCCCCACCCGCAAGAAGGCGGAGGTCAAGTCCGACCAGCGGCGCCGTCGTGAGGAGGCCCGCGCCTCCCGCCGCGCCGAGAAGCACGCCGCCAAGGCCGCGCAGGCCGCAGCTCAGGCGGCCTCGGCCGCCCAGGCGGCTGAGGCCCCCGCCGCGAAGTCGCCCGCCGCCAAGGCGGCCGAGCCCAAGCCCGCCGCCAAGGCGCCCGAGCCCAAGCCGGCTGCTGCCAAGCCCGCGCCCAAGCCCGCCGCTGCCAAGCCCGCGGCTCCCGCCAAGGCGCCCGCGCCCAAGCCGGCTACTCAGGCGAAGCCCAAGGCGCCCGCCAAGCCGGCTGCCCCGGCGAAGGCCACCGAGGCCTGAGGCCTCACCCAGACCCACCCCCCGGCCACAGCCGGTGGGGTCCGCAGCCCGGGGCCAGCCGGTCACCGAGCCGACAAGAGGAAACCGACAATGCCGAAGAACAAGACGCACTCCGGTGCCAAGAAGCGCTTCCGGGTCACCGGCAGCGGCAAGCTCATGCGCGAGCAGGCCAACAAGCGCCACCTGCTCGAGGTCAAGTCCTCGCGCCGCAAGCGCAAGCTGTCCGCGGACCAGCCGGTCGCCCCCGCCGACCTTCGCCAGGTCAAGAAGATGCTCGGTCGCTGACCGGCCCAACGTCTGAAGGAGACATCGCATGGCACGTGTGAAGAGGGCTGTTAACGCCCGCAAGAAGCGTCGTTCTGTTCTCGAGAAGGCCTCGGGCTACCGCGGCCAGCGCTCCCGCCTCTACCGCAAGGCCAAGGAGCAGGTCACCCACTCCGGCGTCTACGCCTTCCGTGACCGCCGCGCGCGCAAGGGCGACTTCCGCCGCCTGTGGATCCAGCGCATCAACGCTGGCGCCCGCGCCGAGGGCATGACCTACAACCGCTTCATCCAGGGCCTCGGCCTGGCCGGCGTGGAGATCGACCGCCGCATGCTCGCCGAGCTGGCCGTCAACGAGCCCGCCGCCTTCAAGGCGCTCGTCGAGACCGCCCGCAAGGCCCTCCCCAAGGACGTCAACGCCCCCAAGGCCTGACGCCCACGCCTCAGACGGCGCCGCCGCCCTCCCCACGAGGGCGGCGGCGCCGTTTTAGCTCACGCGCTGATCGCTCCCCGGGGCTCCCGTAGGCTTGCCGTCATGACGCCCGCGACGCCCATCGACCATGACGACGCCCCGCAGATCCTCGACAACCCGGCCTCCCAGCGCATCGCCCGCGTGGCTGGGCTCGCCCGCAGGCAGGCCCGCTCCAAGCATGGGCGATTCCTCGTCGAGGGGCCTCAGGGGGCGCGCGAGGCGGTCCGCTGGGCGCCCGAGCGGGTCCTCGACCTCTACATGACCGAGGCCGCCGCCGATCGTCACCCAGAGATCTGGGCCGAGGCGAGGGGCGCGGGGCTCTACTGCCATCTGACAACCGCGGAGGTCATGACCGCGATGTCCGCCGATGCCCAGGGAGTGCTCGCCGTCGTCTCGATGGGGGAGAGCAGCGGCGCCAGCGCCCTGGAGGGAGCCCTTGAAGGCGCGGGCCTCGTCGCCGTCCTCGCCGAGGCCCAGGATCCCGGTAACGCGGGCACGATCATCCGCGCCGCTGACGCCGCGGGCGCCGACGCCGTCATCCTCCTGCGCGGCAGCGTGGAGGCCACCTCCCCGAAGGTGGTGCGCTCGACGGCGGGAAGCCTCTTCCACCTGCCCGTCATCACCGGTGTGAGCCTGGAGGAGGCCGTGGTGGCCCTGCGCGCGGCGGGCCTGACGATCCTGGCCGCGGACAGCCGTGGGGACACGGACCTCTTCGAGGCCGAGGGCACGGCGGCCTCCGGCGGGCTGCTGACGGCCCCGAGCGCCTGGCTGCTCGGCAACGAGGCCCACGGGCTCACCCCCGAGGCCCTGAGCCGCGCGGACGCCGTCGTCTCCATCCCGATCCTCGGGAGGGCCGAGTCCCTCAACGTCGCCGCCGCGGCGGCCCTGTGCCTCTACGCCTCCGCCCGCGCGCGCCGTGCCGCGGCCAGCCGCGTCTGACGGCCCCCGCCGCTCCTCGGGCGCAGTCCGCTCCGTGGACGACGGGAGACGGCGGGAATGATCCGGGGCAAGGTTGCGTTGCTCCTGCTCGCGGGCGTTCCGCCCGCAGCCTCAGCACCGCCCCGAGAACGAGGTCAGCGTGACAGCACCCATGGATACCGGCGCCGGGCCCGTCGGCGGATCCGGAACCACCGGCCCCGCCGCCCCTCTCATCCGCATCAGCGGCATCACCAAGCGCTTCGGCGACTTCACCGCCCTTGACGACGTCTCCCTGGACATCCACCGGGGCGAGGTCGTCGCCGTCATCGGAGCCTCCGGCTCGGGCAAGTCCACCCTGTGCCGCACCGTCAACCGCCTTGAGACCATCGACGCCGGCACCATCGAGATCGACGGCGAGCTCCTCCCCGAGGAGGGCAGGGACCTGGCCAGGCTTCGCGCCGAGGTCGGCATGGTCTTCCAGTCCTTCAACCTCTTCGGCCACCGCACCGTCCTGGACAACATCACGCTCGCCCCGATCAAGGTGCGCCGCATGGACCGCGCCGACGCCGAGGCCCGCGCCCACGAGCTCCTCGCCCGCGTGGGCCTGGCCGATCAGGCGGGCAAGCGCCCCTCCCAGCTCTCCGGCGGCCAGGCGCAGCGCGTCGCCATCGCCCGCGCCCTGGCCATGGACCCCATCGCGATGCTCTTCGACGAGCCCACATCCGCCCTCGACCCCGAGATGATCAACGAGGTCCTCGATGTCATCCGCGACCTGGCCACATCCGGGATGACGATGCTCGTCGTCACCCACGAGATGGGCTTCGCCCGCTCCGTGGCCGACAGCGTCGTCTTCATGGACGCCGGGCGCATCGTCGAGCAGGCCCCTCCCGAGGAGTTCTTCACCGCGCCGCGCACCGACCGCGCCCGTGACTTCCTCGCCAAGGTCCTCTCGCACTGATCATCGATCCTCCTCTCCGCACCATTGATGAAAGGACCCGCCATGACTCTCCCCACGACGCTCCGATCGATCACCCGCCCCGCCGTCTCCCGGCGCGGCCTACTCACCTGCGCGGGAGGCCTCGGCGTCGCCCTGACCCTCGCGGCCTGCTCCGACACCGGCGCCGACGGCAAGGCGGTGGCCTCCTCGACCGCGGGGGCCGACTACGACACCGCGGTCAACTCCGGCCCCGTCGCGGCCGACGACGTCGTGGCGGCCTCCACCTGGGCCAGCGCCATCAAGAAGGCCGGCAAGCTCCGGATCGGCGGGTCCAAGACGGCCCGGGTCTTCTCCATCGAGGACCCCACCACTCACAAGGTCACCGGTTTCGACGCGGCCATCGGCCAGGCGCTCGCCCGCTACATCATCGGGGGCGACCGTGCCGCCGACCTCGTCGAGATCACCCAGGCCACCTCCGACACCCGCGAGACCCTGCTGACCAACGGCACCGTCGACACCGTCATCGCCACCTACACGATCACCGAGGAGCGGGCCCAGAAGATCTCCTTCGCCGGCCCCTACTACTCCTCCGGCCAGGCCGTCGCCGTCCACAAGGACACCACCGGCATCGCCTCCGTGACCGACCTGGCGGGCAAGACCGTCGCCGTCCAGTCCGGATCGTCCTCCCAGGCCGCCCTCGCCAAGGCGTGCCCCGACGCCAAGCCGACCCCCTTCGACGACAATTCCGCCTGCCTGTCGGCCCTGCAGACCAAGCAGGTCGATGCCTATGTCGTCGACGAGTCCCTCCTGCTGGCCGCCGCCGAGAACAGCGCCGACATCAAGATCGTCGGCCAGCCCTTCACCGAGGACCCCTACGGCCTCGGGCTGCCCAAGGACTCCGACGCCCAGGCCTTCGTCAACGGCTTCCTGACCGCCATCGAGGCCGACGGCACCTGGACCAGAATCTGGCAGTCCACCATCGGCGCGATCATCGGTGGCGATGTGCCTCAGCCCCCCGTCATCGGCTCCGTCGCCGGCGCGCGCACAGCCGCCCCGGCCGCCTGATGCGACCGCCCGTTGGGTCGGCGCGCCGGCCCAACGGGCCGCTCAGCGGCAAGGACGCGCGGCAGGGAAAGGAGAACCGCCCGTGCATGTCATCCTCGACAATCTCGGCCTGATCGGTGAGGGACTGAGGACCACCCTCATCATCTCGCTTCTCGCCTACGCGGGGGCGCTCGCCGTGGGCACGATGATCGCCATCTTCCGGGTCGGCCCGATCCCTCCCCTGCGAGCGCTCGGCGCGGCCTGGGTGGCCGTGGCCTGCAACATCCCCACGTTGTGCCTCATGATCCTCGCCGCCTTCGCGGCCCCGCGCGCGGGGGTGCCCATCAGCCTCTTCTGGGCGGCCGTGCTCGCCATCGTCTTTTCCGCCTCGGGGTTCGTCTGCGAGGCCGTGCGCAGCGGGATCAACTCCGTCCCGCGCGGGCAGATTGAGGCGGCCCGCGCCCTGGGGATGCGCTTCGGGGCGATCATCGGCCAGGTGGTCCTTCCCCAGGCCCTCGCCCGAGTCATCCAACCTCTGGTCAACATCTTCATCTCCTGCCTCATCGGCTCCTCCCTTACCGCGGCCATCGGGGTCAGAGAGCTCACCAGCGTCACCCAGCAGCTCAACCTGTTGTACGCCGAGGCCGTCGTCTGCTTCCTGGTCTCCGGGCTCATCTACCTGGCCCTGGCCTTCGCGGCCACGCGCCTCGGCCACGCCCTGGAGCGCCGCCTGGAGAACTCGCGGGGGGCGTCCGCATGAGCGCTCTCACCGCCATCACCGGCAGCCTCACGGACAGGGCGCCCGACTCCCGGCGGGGGCGCGCGGCCGGGGACGCCGCCCTCCTCTTCGACACCCCCGGCCCACGAGGCCGGGCCAGGATCCTGCTCGCCTCACTGGCGGTGACCGCCCTCGTGATCGCGCTCGTCGCCGTCGGCATCCACCACCTCTCGGGCGCCGGGCAACTCGACTACGCGAAATGGCGCTACTTCCTGGGCGAGTCGATCGTCAGCTATCTGGGCCTGGCGGTCCTCGACACCCTGCGGGCCGCCGCCGTCTCAGCGCTCCTGTCCTTCCCGATCGGCATCGCGCTGGGCTGGGCGCGGATGGCCCGCTCCACGGCGCTGCGCGGCGCCGTCGGCCTGTGGATCGACGCGATGCGCGCCATCCCCATGCTGCTCCTCGTCTACTTCTTCCTCCTAGCCGTGCCCCACTGGGGCCCCACCCTGCCAGCGATGTGGATGCTCGTGGTCCCCATCGTCATGTGCACATCCGCGACGACGGCGGAGGTCTTCCGCTCCGGCGTGCGCTCCCTGGACGCCGGCCAGTCCGAGGCGGCGGCCGCCCTGGGGCTCAGTTCGGGGCAGACGATGCGGCTCGTCCTCGCCCCCCAGGCCCTGCGGCTCATGCTGCCCACCCTGATCACCCAGATGGTGACGATCCTCAAGGACACGTCGCTGGGGTACGTGGTGGCCTACGGCGAACTCATGTACGCCACCAAGGTGCTCACCAACGCCGCGGGCTTCGACATCTACCTGCCCGCCTACGTCGTCGTCGCCCTCATCTACGTGGTCATCAACTGGGCGCTGTCCGCCGCCGCGCGCCGCATCGAGGCCCGCAGCCGCTGACCGCCCGCAGCCCTCGAGCGCGCTGGGGAGGGGCCGGCGCTCACGCCCCCTGGGCGGGCCCCGGCTCGGGGGCCGCCTCATCGTTGGCGGACCAGAAGGCCGTGAGCGCCTCCAGCAGCGCGGAGGGATTCTCCAGCTGGGCGGAATGGGCGGCGTCGGGGATGAGCGTGAAGGACGCGCCGAGCCTCTTAGCCCAGGGCTCGTACCACTGCACTGGCCACATCGTGTCATTCGCGCCGACGACGACGTTCAGCGGCAGCCCGGTGGCGCGCAGTGGCTCGGTCATGTCGGGGAAGCGCGCCACGATCTTCGCGATCCCCCTCAGGCCGGCCATGGGGGTGGCCAGGGCCCGCAGGCGCAGCACCTCCAGATGCGAGTTCCCCTGGGGCTCCTTGGGCATCCTGGGGTGGATGAGGCGGTGCGCGATCCTCGCGCCGAGAGGGCCGTACAGCAGGCGCATCCCGTGCATCATCCACATGCGGGGCCCGGGCTTGGGGCCCGAGGAGAAGATCGTGAGGGTGCGGAAGAGCGTCGGGTCGGCGATGGCCGTCGCCCGGGCGATGATCCCGCCGAAGCTGTGCCCCACGAGGTGCACCGGGACGTCCTGGGCCCCGAAGGACCTGGCGACGGCGAGGGCGTCCTCCACGTAGTTCTCGATCCGGTACTCGCGGGTGCGCTTGGGGGCCGCCGAGTCCGCCTGGCCGCGCTGGGAGTACGCCAGGGCGGTGTAGCCGGCGTCCTGGACCATGGGCAGGAAGGAGGAGAAGTCCTCCTTCGAGCCTGTGAAGCCGGGGATGAACAGCGCGCGCACGGGCTCGGCACCGCCCTCCCCGGCGGGGGCCGCCTGGGCGAGAGTCGCGGTGAGCCCGCCCGCCGGCGCGGGGATGGCCAGTATCCGCAGGTCCTCGTCGAGGGGCTCCGGTCCGAAGGGGGCGTGCGGGACCGCACCAACGATAGGCGTCAGCATGCGCAAGAGCCTACCGGCCGTGGCATTCGGAGTCGCGCAAGACGGGTCCCAGGGTCCGGCGGGGCTCGGGGGCGGGACGGATTCGTCCCCGTCGGGCCGGGGCACTACCCTGGGCCCAGCACCAGCGGCCACGCCGTCGGGCGCGCTCGCGCGCGATCCCGGCACTCCAGGCGGCGCCGCACCGCACTGGACCTTTCGAGGAAGGCGCCCGCATATGAATGACGCAGCCGCCGCGACCGGCGCACTGTCCCCACTCGACGCTGACGGCATCAGCGCCGTCGTCGAGCAGGGCCTCGCGGCCATCGCCGCCGCCGACTCCCTGCCGGCGCTCAAGGAGGCGCGACTGGCCTACACCGGCGACGCCTCCGCGCTCGTGGCCGCCAACCGCTCCATCGGCGCCCTGCCCAAGGAGGACAAGCCCACCGCCGGCAAGCTGCTCGGCGCCGCCCGGGGCCGGCTGAGCGCCGCCCTCGCCGCGCGGACCGCGGAGCTCGAAGCCGCTGCAGAGGCGGACATGCTCGCCACCGAGGCCGTTGACGTCACCATCCCCACCGACCGCGTCCCCGCAGGCGCCCGCCACCCGCTGGACGTCCTCATGGATGAGGTCTCCGACTTCTTCGCTGCCATGGGCTGGGCCATCGCCGAGGGGCCGGAGGTTGAGCACGAGTGGTTCGACTTCGACGCCCTCAACTTCGACGCCGACCACCCGGCCCGCCAGATGCAGGACACCTTCTACATCGACGGCGCCTCCGTGGGCGCCGCCCCCGGCGAGCCCTCGAACCTCGTCATGCGCACCCACACCTCCCCGGTGCAGGCCCATGTCATGCTCGCCTCCGAGCCCCCCATCTATGTCGCGTGCCCCGGCAAGGTCTTCCGCTCCGACGAGCTCGACGCCACCCACACCCCTGTCTTCCACCAGGTCGAGGGCCTGGCCGTGGACAAGGGCCTGACCATGGCCCACCTCAAGGGAACCCTCGACCACTTCGCCCGCGCCATGTTCGGCCCCGAGGCCCGCACGCGCCTGCGCCCCTCCTTCTTCCCCTTCACCGAGCCCAGCGCCGAGATGGACCTGTGGTTCCCGCAGAAGAAGGGCGGGCCCGGCTGGATCGAGTGGGGCGGCTGCGGCATGGTCAATCCCAATGTGCTCATTGCCTGCGGCATCGACCCCGAGGTCTACACCGGCTTCGCCTTCGGCATGGGCCTGGAGCGCACCCTCATGCTGCGCCACGGCATCGCCGACATGCATGACATCGTCGAGGGGGACATCCGCTTCTCCCAGCAGTTCGGAACCACTGGAAAGGGCCACTGACATGCCGTACGTCCCCCTGGAGTGGCTGCGCGAGCACGTCGACGCCCCCACCTCCACCACCGCCGAGGAACTCGCCTCAGCCCTCGTGCGCGTCGGCCTGGAGGAGGAGCGGATCGTTCCTCCCGCCATCACCGGCCCTCTCGTCGTCGGCAAGGTCCTCACCCGCGAGGCCAAGGAGCAGTCCAACGGCAAGGTCATCAACTACTGCCGCGTGGACGTCGGCCCCGAGCACAATGACGCCCCCGGCACCGGCAAGGAGCCAAGCGACCTGCCCAGCCGCGGCATTGTCTGCGGCGCCCACAACTTCGAGGCCGGGGACACGGTGGTGGTCTCCCTGCCCGGGGCCGTCCTGCCCGGGGGCTTCGCCATCGCTGCCCGCAAGACCTACGGCCACGTCTCCGACGGCATGATCTGCTCCGCCCGGGAGTTGGGCATCGGGGAGGACCACTCCGGCATCATCGTCCTGGACCAGTGGCTCGCCGCCCACGGGCACGACGGCGAGGAGCTGCCCGCGCCGGGCACCAACGCCCTGCCCCTGCTCGGCCTGGGGGAGGAGGTCCTGGAGATCAACATCACCCCGGACCGCGGCTACTGCTTCTCCATGCGAGGCGTGGCGCGCGAGTACTCCCACTCCACCGGCGCCCGCTTCACCGATCCCGCCGACGGCGCCAACACCGGCCTGTTCCCCGCGGGCGTGGCCGATGCCTCCACCAGCGCCGGCGAGGGCTTCCCCGTCATCATCGCCGAGGACCCCGCCCCCATTCACGGCCGCCCCGGCTGCGACCGCTACGTGGCCCGCCTCGTGCGCGGCATCGACCCCATGGCCCAGTCCCCGAAGTGGATGGCTGACCGCCTCACCGCCGCCGGCATGCGCCCCATCAGCCTGGCCGTTGACGTGACCAACTACGTCATGCTCGACCTGGGACAGCCCCTCCACGCCTTCGACGCCGACAAGCTCGTCGCCCCGATTGTCGTGCGCCGTGCCCGGCCGGGGGAGTCCCTCACCTTCCTCGATGAGGTCACCCGCGCCCTTGACCCCGAGGACCTGGTCATCTCCGACTCCGACGGCGGGCAGGGCGCGCGCCCCCTCGTCCTGGCCGGGGTCTTCGGCGGCGCCGACACCGAGGTCAGCGACTCCACGCGCAACGTGCTCATCGAGGCCGCCCACTTTGACGCCGTCTCCATCGCCCGTTCCTCGCGGCGCCACAAGCTGCCCACCGAGTCCTCCAAGCGCAACGAGCGCGGCGTGGACACAGCCCTGGCCGCCGTCGCCGCCCAGAGGGCCGTGGACCTGCTCGTCGAGTACGGCGGCGGCAGCGCCGAGCCCGTGGCCACCGACATCGACCGCACCAGCGCGCCCGAGCCGATCGTCATCCGCGCCGACGCCGCCGAGCGGCTCACGGGCGTGGCCTACGGCACCGCGCGGGTCACCGAGTTGCTTGAGATGATCGGCTGTGCCGTCGCCCCCGCGGGCACCGACGGCGCCGGCCGCGAGCTCCTCGCCGTCACGCGGCCCACCTGGCGCCCCGACCTCGTGGGCGCCGCCCACTTCGCCGAGGAGGTCGCCCGTCTCGACGGCTACGACGCGATCCCCACGATCGTGCCCACCGCGCCCGCCGGGCTGGGCCTGACCCCCCGGCAGAAGGCGCGGCGCGACGCCGTCGCCGCTCTCGCGCGCGCCGGCCTGACCCAGGTCCTGTCCTACCCCTTCATCGGCGATGCCCACGACCGCCTCGGAATCCCCGCGGATGACCCGCGCCGCCGGGCGGCCCGGCTGGTCAACCCGCTGGCCGAGGACGCCCCCGCGCTGCGCACCTCCATCCTCGACACCCTCGTGGACACCGCCCGCCGCAACATCTCCCGCGGCCTGCCCGACGTCGCCGTCTTCGAGATCGGGGCCGTCACCCGTCCGGCGGGGACCGCGCCCGCGCCGATCATCGGCGTGGACCGGCGCCCCACCGACGATGAGCTCGCCGCCCTCGAGGCCGGCATCCCCGCCCAGCCGCTCCACATCGGCGTCGTCCTGGCGGGGGATCGTGAGCGCGCCGGCGTGCTCGGCCCCGCCCGCCCCTGGGACTGGGCCGACGCCGTGGAGACCGCGCGCGCCGTCGCCCACGCCGTGGGCCTGGGCGTGGAGGCCGCCGCGCCCGCCGCTCCCGTCGCCCCCTGGCACCCCGGGCGCGTCGCCGAGCTCCGCCTGCCGGCGACCAGGGCCGGCCGGGAGGTCATCCCCGGCCAGGTCGTCGCGCACGCTGGCGAACTGCACCCCCGGGTGGCGCGCGCCCTCGGCCTGCCCGAGCGCTCCTGCGCCGTGGAGATCGACCTCGACGCCCTCCTCGACGCCGCCGAGGGCCGGGGCGTCCCCCAGATGGGCTCGATCTCGACCTTCCCGGCCGCCAAGGAGGACATCGCGCTGGTCGTCGACGAATCCGTCACCGCCTCCCAGGTGGAGGCGCTCATCCGCGCCACCGCCAAGGACCTGGCTGAGGACGTGCGCCTCTTCGACGTCTTCCGCGGCGAGCAGCTGGGCCAGGGGCGCAAGTCGCTCGCCTTCTCCCTGCGCCTGCGCGCCGCCGACCGCACTCTGACGGCCGAGGACACCGCCGGCCTCCGCAAGCGGATCGTCAAGCGCGCCGCCAAGACCCTGGGGGCCGAGTTGCGCGCCTGAGGCCCTGCGAATTCAGGGCCTGGAGTCCCAGCGTGATCCTGGTCTTCGTGCTTGACTTTCCGTCATGACGATCCTCCTGACTTCCTCGTCCCGCCACGGCACCACTGACTCGATCGCCGGCGTCATCGCCCAGCGCCTGCGCGAGGCGGGCTTTGACGTCGATGAGGCTCGCCCTGAGGAGGTGACCAGCGTCGAGGGGTATGACGCCTTCGTGCTGGGCAGTGCGATCTACATGACGCGCTGGACCGAGCAGGCCACCGACTTCACGCGCCGCTTCCGCGAGGAGCTCTCCGCCCATCCCGTGTGGGCCTTCTCCGTGGGCCTGTCGGGGGTGGACAAGGGCGGGGTGAGCGATCCGCTGCGCATCGGGCCTGTGCTCCTGTCCCTCAACGCGCGCGAGCACGTGACCTTCTCCGGGCGCTTGGACCCGGCTCAACTCAACCTCCGCGAGCGCACCATCGCCAGGATGGGCGGCGCCTCCGAGGGCGACTTCCGCGACTGGGCAGCCGTGCGCGCCTTCGCCGACTCCATCGCCTCCTGCCTGCGCGGCCGGCCCTGAGGGAGCCCGGCTCCGTGAGGCCACGGCCTCGCCGTGTGCATGTCTATGCAATGGCGTGTATGGTTCACGTATGACGTGGACAGCAGCGGTCGCGGGCGCGACCGGATATGCCGGAGGCGAGGTCCTCAGGCTTCTCGCCGCGCACCCCGAGATCGAGATCGGCGCTGTGACGGCCAACTCCTCGGCCGGGGCGCGTCTCGGGCAGATCCACCCCCACCTGCCCGAGTTGGCGATGCGGGAGGTCGAGCCCACCGAGGCCGGGCGCCTGGCCGAGCATGACGTCGTCATCCTCGCTCTCCCGCATGGGGCCTCCGGGCGGGTCACCGCCGCCATTGAGGATGCCGCTCGGTCCTCGGGGCGCTCCCCGATCCTCCTCGACTGCGGTGCCGACCACCGCCTCACCTCGGCCGCGGCCTGGGAGCACTACTACGGCGGTCCCTTCGCTGAGCCCTGGGCTTACGGCATGCCCGAGCTCCTCCACGCCGGCGAGACCAGCCCAACCGCCCAGCGTGCCGCGCTGAGCGCCGCCACGCGCATCGCCGTCCCCGGATGCAACGTCACCGCCGTCACCCTCGCCGCCCAGCCCGGCGCCGCGGCCGGCCTCATCGACACCTCCTCGCTCACCGCGGTCCTCGCGGTCGGCTACTCCGGGGCGGGAAAGTCCCTCAAGCCCCATCTCACCGCCGCTGAGGCCCTCGGCTCCGCCCAGGCTTACGCCGTGGGCGGCACCCATCGCCACATCCCGGAGATCGTCCAGAACCTCCAGGTCGCGGGCCTTCCCGCGGGAACCACGCGCCTGTCCTTCACCCCGGTGCTCGTGCCTATGAGCCGGGGGATCCTCGCCACGGTCATCGCCCCCCTGACCGCGCTCGCGCTCGGCGCCGACGACCCCCAGGCCCGCCTGCGCGAGACCTGGATCGACGCCTACGGCTCAGGCGGCGACGGCGAGGCCCTCATCGACGTCCTGCCCGAGGGCGCGTGGCCCACCACCGGCTCCGTCCTCGGCTCCGGCCTCGCCCATGTGCAGGTCGCCGTCGACGCCGCGGCCGGGGTGGCGACGATGATGTGCGCCATCGACAACCTCGGCAAGGGGACCGCCTCTGCCGCCATCCAGTCCCTCAACCTCGCCCTGGGCCTGCCTGAGACCACGGGCGTCATCATGTCAGGAGTAGCGCCGTGAGCATCACAGCCGCCAAAGGATTCCGCGCCGCGGGAGTCACGGCCGGGCTCAAGGCCTCGGGGAATCCCGACCTCGCCCTCGTCGTCAATGACGGCCCGCTGGCGGTCGCCGCCGGGGTGTTCACCACTAATCGGGTGGTCGCCGCGCCCGTGACCTGGTCCCGCCAGGCCCTGGCCGCCGGCCCCGCGGCGCGCGCCGTCGTCCTCAACTCCGGCTCCGCCAACGCCTGCACCGGCGAGCGCGGGGCGGCCGATGCCGCCGCCACCGCCGCCCATGTGGCAGAGTTCCTCGGCTGCGAGCCCACTGACGTCCTCGTGTGCTCCACCGGCGTCATCGGCGAGCCCATCGACATGGGCTCCCTGCTCCCCGGCGTGGACGCCGCGCTCGCCGCGCTGGCCGCCACGCCCGAGGCCGGCCACGAGGCCGCCGTCGCCATCATGACCACCGACACCGTCCCCAAGGAGGCCGCGGCCGTCCGCGACGGATGGGCTATCGGCGGCATGATCAAGGGCGTGGGCATGCTCGCGCCCGGGCTGGCGACCATGCTCTGCGTGCTCACCACCGACGCCGTCGTCGAGCCCGGCGCCGCCCAGGCCGCCCTGGCCTGCGCCGCCGCGCGCACCGTCAACCGCATCAACTCCGATGGCTGCATGTCCACCAACGACACCGTCCTCCTCCTTGCCTCTGGGGCCTCCGGGATCACCCCGACGGACGCCGAGTTGGCCGATGCCGTCCACGAGGTCCTGGGTGCGCTGGGCCGCAGGCTCGTCGCCGACGCCGAGGGCGCCACTCACGACATCGCCATCACCGTGCTGGGCGCGGCCAGCGAGGAGGCGGCCGAGGCCGCGGCCCGCGCAGTCTCGGCCTCTAACCTGCTCAAATGCGCCATCGCCGGTGAGGACCCCAACTGGGGGCGCGTCCTGTCACAGCTCGGGACCGTTCCCGAGGAGGCCTGCCCCTTCAACCCTGATGAGGTGGACGTGACCATCAACGGCGTCACCGTCTTTCGCCATGGCGGCCCGGGCGAGCCCCGGGACTCCGTGGACATGCGCCCCCGGGAGACCCGGATCGACATCGACCTGGGGGCGGGATCGGCCCGGGCGACCGTCTGGACCAATGACCTCACTCACGGCTATGTCACCATCAACGCCGACTACACCACCTGAGCATTCGCGATGAGTATCGAGACATCCCAGATCAGCCCCCAAATAAAGGCCGAGGTCCTCCTTGAGGCCGTGCCATGGCTGCGCAGCTACAAGGGCGCCACCATGGTCATCAAGTATGGCGGCAACGCCATGATCGACGAGGGCCTCAAACGGGCCTTCGCCCAGGACATCCTCTTCCTCCACCAGGTCGGCGTGCGGCCCGTCGTCGTCCACGGCGGCGGCCCCCAGATCAACGAGATGCTGGGCCGCCTCGGCATCGAGTCGGAGTTCCGCGGCGGGCTGCGCGTGACCACCCCGGAGGTCATGGACGTGGTCCGCATGGTGCTCACCGGCTCGGTCCAGCGCGAGCTCGTCTCCCTGCTCAACGTCGACGGGTCCGCCGCCGTGGGCATCTCCGGGGAGGACGGCGGCCTGCTGCGCGCCAGCCAGCGCTCCGCCACCGTCGACGGGGCCAGCGTGGACGTCGGCCTCGTCGGCGACGTCGTCGAGGTCAGCCCCCAGCCGATCATCGACCTGCTCGATCAGGGCCGCATCCCCGTCATCTCCTCCGTGGCTCCGCTGGTCAGCGACTCGGCGACCGTCCTCAATGTCAACGCGGACACCGCCGCCGCCGCCATCGCCATCGCGCTGAGGGCCCGCTCACTGGTGATGCTCACCGACGTCGAGGGCCTTTACGCCGCTTGGCCGGACCGCTCGTCGCTCGTCCCCTTCATCTCCGCCCGCGCCCTGGAGGAGATGCTCCCCAGCCTCGCCAGCGGCATGATCCCCAAGATGGAGGCCTGCCTGCGGGCCGTGCGCGGGGGAGTGGGGCAGGCCCATGTCATCGACGGGCGCCAGGCGCACTCCATGCTCCTGGAGATCGTCACCGATGAGGGAGTGGGCACCGTCATCCACCCGGGGGACAGCCCCGCGCCACCACTGGACGGAGGGAAACGGCTATGACCGAGACGACCACCACCGCGCCGCGGAGCGCGGGCGGCAACGCCGAATGGCGCGACCGCTATGCCAGCGCCGTCATGAACACCTTCGGCACGCCCTCGCGCGTCCTCGTGCGGGGCAGCGGGACGAGGGTCTGGGATGCCGACGGCGCTGAGTACCTCGACCTGCTCGCGGGCATCGCCGTCAACTGCCTCGGCCACGCCCACCCGGCGGTCATCGAGGCCGTGAGCGCCCAACTGGCCTCACTGGGGCACGTCTCCAATTTCTTCACCACCCCCGCCCAGGTCCGCCTGGCCGAGGAGCTCATCGCCCTGACCCTCCCGGACGCTGAGCCCGGCGCCTCCCGGGTCTTCCTGGCCAACTCCGGCACCGAGGCCAACGAGGGGGCGCTCAAGATCGCCCGCCGCCACGGAGGCCCCTCCCGGCCCCGCGTCCTCGCCCTCGAGCAGGCCTTCCACGGGCGGACCATGGGCGCGCTCGCCATGACCCACAAGGCCGCCTACCGCGAGCCCTTCGAGCCCCTTCCCGGGGGAATCGAGTTTGTGCCCGCCGGGGACGTGAGCGCCCTGAGGGACGCCATGGGGGCCGATGTCGCGGCCCTCATCGTCGAGCCCATCCAGGGCGAGGCCGGCGTGCGCCCCATGCCCGACGGCTACCTTGAGGCCGCCCGTGACCTGACCCGCGACGCCGGCGCCCTGCTCATCATCGACGAGGTCCAGACCGGCATGGGCCGCGCGGGCGCCTGGATGGCCCACCACCTCCTGGCCCCCGGCGTCGTCCCCGACGTCGTCACCCTGGCCAAGGGCCTGGGCGGTGGGATCCCGATCGGCGCGGTGGTGGCCACCGGCCAGGCGGCCGAACTCCTCGGCCCGGGGCAGCACGGCACCACCTTCGGCGGCAACCCGGTGTCGGCCAGCGCCGCCCTGGCCGTCATCAACACCCTGCGCTCCGAGGGCCTCCTGGCGCGCGCGGCGGACCTGGGCCGCAGGTGGGCGTCGGAGATCGCCCGAGTCCCCGGCGTCGCCTCCACGCGCGGACTGGGACTGCTCATCGGCGTCGCGCTCAACCCCGCGGTCGGGCCCGCCCCGGCCATCGCCGAGGACCTCGCCCGGGCCGGGTTCATCGTCAACGCCCCCGGGCTCGACACCCTGCGCCTGGCGCCGCCCCTCATCCTGTCCGATGAGGACGCCGACGCCTTCACCTCCGAGCTCTCGACCCTCCTCGCCAAGCGCCTGGCGAGCGCCTCCGAGGGCGCCTCGACGACTGCGGGGAGCCATGACTGAGCGCATGAACGATCCCGGCGCGCCCGCGACCAGGGCCGAGCACCTCGCCCAAGCCGTTCCGGCGGCGCCGGCCACGAAGGCCGCCAGGCACGCCCTCATCCGTCAGATCCTGGGCCACTCCCAGATCCGATCCCAGGCCGAACTGCGCGAGGCCCTCGCCGAGCGGAGCGTGAGCACCACCCAGGCCACCCTGTCCCGGGACCTCGTCGAGCTGCGCGCCACGAAGATCCGGACCTGCGACGGCGCGCTCGTCTACTCCGTCCCCGAGGCCGGGGCGCCCGGGCAGCTGCGCTCGGCGCAGGCAGTGGTCGAGGGCGCCGATGAGAACGACCTGGGCCCCTACACGACGCACCGCCTGGCCCGCTGGTGCGCCGACCTGCTGGTGACGGCCGAGTGGTCCGGCGGCCAGCTCGTGCTGCGCACCCCGGCCGCCTCGGCCCAACTGCTGGCCAGCGCCGTCGATGACTCGATGCTCCCCGGGGTCCTGGGCTGCATCGCCGGGGACGACACCGTCCTGGTCATCACCCGCTCCGAGGAGATCGCGGCCCGCGTGGCCACGCATCTGCTCGCCTTGGCCGACCCATCGGGACGACGCTGACGGCCGATCCCCTCCCCGCCCCCCCGAAGGAGCGCCACGCCCTGCCCGGGCGCTCCCTCCAACCGACAGGCCGGCCCGCCGGCACAACCCCTCCTATGGAGATCCTTCATGAACAAGAACACTGATCGCGTCGTCCTGGCCTACTCCGGCGGGCTGGACACCTCAGTCGCCATCGGCTGGATCGGAGAGCAGACCGGCCGAGAGGTGGTCACGGTCTCGGTCGATGTCGGGCAGGGCGGCGAGGACCTCGATGTCATCCGCCAGCGCGCGCTAGACTGCGGCGCCGTCGAGGCCTACATCGCCGACGCCCGCGATGAGTTCGCTACCGACTACTGCATGCCGGCGCTCAAGGCCAACGCGCTCTACGAGGGAACTTACCCGCTCGTGTCCGCCCTGTCCCGGCCGGTCATCGCCAAGCACCTCGTGCGCGCCGCCCGCGAGTTCGGCGCCTCGACGGTGGCGCACGGCTGCACCGGCAAGGGCAATGACCAGGTCCGCTTCGAGGTCGCCATCACCTCCATGGCGCCGGACATGGACTGCCTGTCCCCGGTGCGCGACCTCGCCCTGACGCGCGACGTCGCCATCGACTACGCCGAGAAGCACAGCCTGCCCATCGAGACCACCAAGCACAACCCCTTCTCCATCGACCAGAACGTGTGGGGGCGCGCCATCGAGACCGGCTTCCTGGAGGACCTGTGGAACGCCCCGACGAAGGACGTCTACACCTACACCGATGACCCCACCTACCCGCCGCTGCCCGACGAGGTCATCATCACCTTCGAGGAGGGAGTGCCCGTGGCGATCGACGGCGCCGCCGTCACCCCGCTCCAGGCCATCCAGGAGCTCAACCGCAGGGCAGGCGCCCAGGGTATCGGCCGCATCGACATGGTCGAGGACCGCCTCGTGGGCATCAAGTCCCGGGAGATCTACGAGGCGCCCGGCGCCGTCACCCTCATCGAGGCCCACCGGGCCCTGGAGGCCGTCACCCTCGAGCGCCTCCAGCGCCGCTACAAGCGCCAGATCGAGCAGACCTGGGGCGAGCTCGTCTACGAGGCGCAGTGGTACTCGCCGCTCAAGCGCTCCCTTGACGCCTTCATCGAGGACACCCAGCGCTACGTCAGCGGCGACATCCGGATGGTCCTCCATGGCGGGCGCGCCACCGTCAACGGGCGCCGCAGCGAGACCGGGCTCTACGACTTCAACCTGGCCACCTACGACTCGGGCGATACTTTCGACCAGTCCTCATCGCGAGGATTCATTGAGATCTACGGCATGCAGCCCAAACTCGCCGCCGCTAGGGCCGAGCGCCTCGGCGAGGGCGCGGGCTTCTGATCCCGGTGAGCGCGCGGCCGGTGGCGCGGGGAGGCACTGGCCGCGCGCGGCCCATCGGGACGCGCTGGAGCGCTATGTGGGGCTAACATCTGAGGAGCTCCGTCGTCCGGCATCGCCCGCGGGAGCGCCGATGGACCAGGACCGACAGACACGGATGACAAGAATGCAGCGTGAGGAGATCGACGCCCCCGCGGGGCGCGCCCAGGGGCGCTCGGTCATCCCCGGCCTCGCCGTGTGGGCCTTCTTCCTGACCTTCTCCGGGCAGGGCATCCGCAACGTCGTGGGCTGGACGCCCTTCGGCATCATCGCGGCGATCAGTGGAATCGCGCTGTACGCGGCCTTCCGCCTCGAGGGGCACCGGATCGTGTGGCGCGCGCTGCCCCGCGCGATATGCGCCTACTGCCTGTGGTGCGTGGCCAGCATCGCCTGGACCCAGTTCCCCGACGAGACCCTTCTCGCCTCCGCCCTCATGGTGGCGACCACCGCGGCCGGCATCCTCCTGGCCTGCGCGCTCTCCTTGCGCCAGCTCACGGTCGCCCTGGGGCGCTCCCTTGAGGCCACGATCGCGCTGAGCCTGGTGCTCGAGGCCTACGTGGCGCTCGTTCTCAAGCACCCTCTCATTCCCCTCTACATGAGGGGATGGGAGAGCGTGCCCATCTCCTACTTCTGGAGCGAGGACCGGCTCCTCCAGGGAGGCCCGATCCAGGGGATCGTCGGCAACCGCAACCCGCTGGCCTTCATCGCCCTGCTCGCCCTCATCTGCGTGGTCGTGAGATGGAGAGACCGGCAGATCAGCCGCTCCCACCTCATCGTGTGGTCCTCGCTCTCGGTGCTCACGCTCGTCCTGACACGCTCGGCCACGGTGACGGTGGCGGCGGTGATCTGCGCGATCCTCGCCGTGGTGATGTGGTGGCTGCGGCACGTGCCCCGGGAGCAGCGCTACCAGGCGATCCTGCGAACCGCCGCGGCCTGCCTGCTGATCGGCCTGATGGCGCTCCTCTTCCGCCACGACCTGGCCACGCTGCTCAACCGCAGCCCGGACATGTCGGGCCGGGCGATCATCTGGGAGCGCGTCATCGACCTGTGGAAGCAGCACTCCATCCTGGGATGGGGATGGGTCATGTACTGGCAGCCCTGGCTCCCGGTGTTCCAGACGCTCGTCGTCCGCCCCGACGGCACCCCGACCATGAGCGCGCACAACGCCTACCTTGAGGCGCTGTTCCAAACGGGCATCGTCGGATTCGTCCTCATCGTCGCCGTCGTCCTGCTGCTCCTCGTGCGCACCGGACGGCTCGCCCTGGTCTACCTCGATTCCGCGCCCTCGGTGCTGCTGCCGCTCCTCGTCTCCGCCGCGCTGGCGATCCAGGCCCTGACTGAGTCCCGCCTGCTGTCCGAGGGAAACTGGATGGTCGCCTGCGCCATCGGCACGTGGCTGGGCCTGCACCGCCTCACCGTCAAGGAGGCCGAGCGGCCCAGCCGGACCAGGATCGGGGAGGACCCCCTGCCGGTGAATGCGTCATGATGGGGGCATGACGCCTCCGATCGACCGCGCTCCCGACGCCGCAGATGCCGCCCCTTCCAGTAACCCCCCGGAGGGCCGGGGCGCTATCAGCCTGTGGGGCGGGCGCTTCACGGGCGGCCCCGCCCAGGCCCTGGCCGCCCTGAGCGTGTCCACCCACTTCGACTGGCGACTGGCCCGCTACGACATCGCCGGCTCTCGCGCGCACGCCCGCGCGCTGGCGGGCGCGGGCCTGCTCGATGACGACCAGCTCACCGGCATGCTTGAGGCCCTGGACCGCCTTGAGGACGACGTCGTCAGCGGTGCCTTCGCCCCCACCCCGGCGGACGAGGACGTCCACACGGCCCTCGAGCGCGGCCTCATGGAGCGCGCCGGTGGGGACCTCGGCGGGCGCCTGAGGGCGGGGCGCTCACGCAACGACCAGATCGCCACGCTCATCCGCATGTACCTGCGCGACCAGGCCCGCCACGTCGCCGGACTCACCCTCGACGTCGTCGATGCCCTCGTCGACCAGGCCGCCGCCGCTGGGGAGGCGATCATGCCGGGCCGCACCCACATGCAACACGCCCAGCCCGTGCTCGTCGCCCACCACCTGCTCGCCCACGCCTGGCCGCTCATGCGCGACGTCGAGCGCCTGGAGGACTGGGACGCCCGCGCCGCGGTGAGCCCCTACGGCTCCGGCGCCCTGGCCGGCAACACGCTGGGGCTGGACCCCGACGCCGTCGCCGCCGACCTCGGCTTCGACGCCTCGGTGGAGAACTCCATCGACGGCACGTCGGCCCGTGACATGGTGGCTGAGATGACCTTCATCCTGGCGATGACGGCGGTGGATGTCTCGCGCCTGAGCGAGGAGATCATCATCTGGAACACCAAGGAGTTCGGATTCGTCACCCTCGACGACTCCTACTCCACGGGCTCGTCGATCATGCCGCAGAAGAAGAACCCGGACGTCGCCGAGCTCGCGCGCGGCAAGGCGGGGCGTCTCATCGGCAACCTCGCCGGCCTTCTCGCCACCCTCAAGGCCCTCCCGCTGGCCTATGACCGCGACCTGCAGGAGGACAAGGAACCGGTCTTCGACGCCCTCGACACCCTCGCGGTGCTCCTTCCTGCGGTTTCCGGCATGGTCGAGACCATGACCCTCAACTACAAGCGCATGGCCGAACTCGCCCCCCAGGGCTTATCCCTGGCCACGGACGTGGCCGAGTGGCTGGTCAAGAACGGGGTGCCCTTCCGGGAGGCCCACGAGATCTCGGGGGCATGCGTGCGAGCCTGCGAGGAGCGCGGCATCGAGCTGTGGGACCTCAGCGATGAGGACTTTGCGGCCGTCGACGCGCGCCTGACCCCGGGCGTGAGGGAGGTCCTGTCTGCCGAGGGCTCGGTGGCGGCGCGTCGCGGGCACGGCGGCACCGCCCCGGTGCGCGTCGTCGAGCAGCTGGCCCGGGCGATCGAGCGCAGTGCCGAGCTGCGGGTCTTCAGCTGGGAGGGCTCGCTCCTGGACGGTCCGGCCGGGCCGGGTGCGGAGCCGGAGGACTGACGGTGGGCGCGGAGCCCGGGCTCCGGCCGCAGGGGGCCGGCCTCGCCGAGGAGACTCGGCGGGTCCTGGCCCTCGACTCCCTGGAGGCGGCCCCGCGGCTCCTGGGGGCGGTCTTGTCCGCCACCGACTCCGAGGGAACCGTCTCGGTGCGCTTGACCGAGGTCGAGGCCTACCGGGGTGAGCGGGACCCCGGCTCCCACGCCTACCGGGGCCTCACCGCCCGCAACGCCTCGATGTTCCGCGCGGGCGGTGTCATCTATGTCTACTTCACCTATGGCATGCACCACTGCGTCAACGTCGTCACCGGGCCCGAGGGCATGTCCCGCGCCGTGCTGCTGCGCGGCGGTGAGGTAGTTGAGGGGCTCGACCTGGCGCGATCACGCCGGTCGACGGCGCGCGCCGACCGGGACCTGGCCCGTGGGCCCGCGCGCCTGTGCCGGGCGCTGGGACTGACGCGCGACGACGACGGCGTCGCACTGGGCGCGCCCGGCTCCCGCGTGAGCCTGACCCTGGCCGGGCCCGGCAATGCTCCGGCGCCGAGCGCTATCCGCATGGGCCCGCGCACGGGCGTGGCCGGCCCCGGGGGAGACGGCCAGACCTTCCCCTGGCGCTTCTGGATCGACGGGGAGCCCACCGTCTCGCCCTACAAGGCAGCCGCGCCCAGGCAGGCCAGGCGAGGAAGAGCCGCGCAGGGAGGGGCGTGATGCCCGGGGACTACTGGAACCCCAACACGGCCTTACATGATGAGCTTCTCGCCGACGCCGTCGGACTGCTCGGGCACTTCGAGACGGTGATATACGGCACTGTCCTACGTCACCTGCCGCTTAAGGCCGGCCTGGAGCGCCTGGCCGAGATCTGCCGGGCGGCGGCGCAGATCCTCCCGAGGTCACGGGTGCGGCGCCGCTTCTACCGCCGCTACACCCTCGCCTGGGACCGGCCCGGAGGGGGCTCGTGCGCGCCGCCGTCAGGTCGCGTCCCTCTCTGTGACGGCGGGACCCACTGTCACACGGCATACCAGCGATGTGCTACGTGATGCTACAATCCATTCGTGGGAGCAGCGCGAATCAGTCAGCGAGACCTGCGAAACGACAGCGCTGTTGTGCTTCGCCGTGTGGAGGCCGGCGAGGATATGACGGTGACTCGCAGGGGCGTCCCAGTAGCGCGCCTTTCCCCGATCGCCACCGATGGCGACCTGAGATGCGTCAAGCCCGCCGGACGTCGCCACAGGTTCTCCGAATTGCGGCGGGTTCGACTCGAGGAGAGCACTGAGGACCTCCTCGCTGGGATCCGTGACGAGCGATGAAGTGGTACCTCGACACCTCAGCGGCTCTCAAACTCCTTGTGGAGGAGGCGGAGTCGGCGGCACTGGCTCAGATGATCGACGAGCAGAACGCTGATCTTGTCAGTGCCCTCCTGCTCGAGACCGAGCTGCGCAGGGCGGCCTCGCGCAACCGCCTTCTCACTCAAGGGGCCGTCACGGAGCTCCTCGAAGGGGTCTCGCTCTATGACATGCCGCGTTCTCTCTACACGGAGGCGGGGCTTGTCGGAGGGCGCAGTCTGCGCTCGTTGGACGCTCTCCATCTCACCGCGGCGATCCGATGCGGCGCCACGTATCTCATCACCTACGACAAGCGTCTCATCGACTCGGCGCGCGACATGGGGGTTCAGGTGCTGGCGCCGGGCGCGGACCCTCCGCTGGACGGCGAATGAAACGGCTGACGGCGCCCAGCGCGCGCTCCGGGCACGCGGCGGCGCGGGGAAGCGGGCGCCGGACGTGGCAGACTTGCGGCGCCGGGGCCTCTCTCCCCGGACCCGGGCTCCACGGGGCCTTGGGTGTCAACCATGGGAAGGCGACACGATCGTGACCGACGTCCTCGACGAGCTGCAATGGCGGGGCCTCATCGCCCAGCACTCCGACATCGACGCGCTCCGCAGGGCTCTCGACGACGGGCCGCTCACCTTCTACATCGGATTCGACCCGACCGCGGCCTCGCTCCATCACGGCCACCTCGTCGCCGTGAAGGTCATGCGCCACCTCCAACTGGCCGGACACCGCCCGCTGGCCCTCGTGGGCGGTGCCACGGGCCTCATCGGCGACCCGCGTGCCAAGGGCGAGCGCTCCCTGAACACCAAGGAGGTCGTCGCCGAGTGGACGAACTCGCTTAAGGCCCAGCTCGAGCACCTCCTGGACTTCGACGGCGACAACCCCGCCCGCATTGTCAACAACCTCGACTGGACCGCCGAGATCAGCGCCATCGACCTGCTGCGTGACCTCGGCAAGCACTTCCGCATGGGCACGATGCTCGCCAAGGACATCGTCGCCCGTCGCCTGGCCAGCGAGGAGGGCATCTCCTTCACCGAGTTCAGTTACCAGATCCTCCAGGCCAACGACTACCTCGAGCTCTACCGCCGCTACGGCTGCACCCTGGAGCTGGGGGGCAACGACCAGTGGGGCAACATCGTCGGCGGCATGGACCTGATCCACAAGGTCGAGGGCGCGTCCGTCCACGTCATGACGAACCCGCTCATCACGAAGGCCGATGGAACGAAGTTCGGCAAGTCCGAGGGCGGGGCCATCTGGCTGAGCCCAGAGATGCTCAGCCCTTACGCCTTCTACCAGTTCTGGCTCCAGGTCGACGATGCGGATGTCGTGCGCTTCCTCAAGGTCTTCACCTTCCTTAACCGGGAGGAGATCGAGCGCCTGGAGGCGAGCGCCACCGAGAACCCCAAGGCCCGCGAGGCCCAACGGGCGCTCGCCCGAGAGGTCACGCGCTGGGTCCATGGCGAGGAGGCGCTCGCGCGGGCCGAGGCGGCCACGGCGGCGCTCTGGGGCCGAGGCGATCTGGCCGGGATCGACGAGGCCACCATGGCGGCGGCCACCGCGGACCTGCCGAGCTCGGAGTTCATCGTGGGGGAGTCGACGATCGTCGACCTGCTCGTCGGCGCCGGGCTGGAGAAGGGGCGCGGAGCCGCTCGCCGGACCATCGCCGCCGGCGGCGCCTACCTCAACAACGCCAAGGTGACCGATGAGGAGGCTGTGGTGACCGAGGCTGACCTGCTCGCCGGGGGAGTGGTCCTCGTGCGCAAGGGGCGCAGGACGCTCTCAGTGGCGCGCAGTAAGTGACGCGGGGGCTCGCGGTCGCGTGGTCGAAGCCCTCTGATCTGGGAAAAGTCGGTGGCGGTGCCTATGTGGGCACCGTCACCGACTTGTTATTTGACGGCGCGGCGGGCGCTACGTAATCTACTCCTCGGCCAAACGCGGCGCCGGGGTCATCCCGGGGTCGACCGGCCGGAACTGAACAGAGGGGCGCGAGATCGGGATCACCGATCCTCGGTTTGATCCAAAGCGCTCCATTCTGTTAAAGTTCCCTCCGCGCCTTCTTGTGATGGTGGCCCTGTTGTGGGGTTGTTGTTGTGGGGTGGGTGTGTTGTTTGAGAACTCGATAGCGTGTCATGCTTGTTTATGTCTTGTTTTTTGTTTGGCCTGTGCTGCTGCTGTT